>NZ_JBMDJL010000021.1:0-133042 GCF_057809175.1 Pseudomonas sp. FG43 | reverse complement strand
TGAACATCCCTTGTTCCCTGATGGTTGCCGAGCGACTTCGCTCGGACGTGGGAACGGTCTGTATCAAGAGTCATGCCTGTTAATTTTTCTATATAACAATCAATAACTTAAAATTAAAACCCTTAAAAACTGGTTGTTTTTCATACAAAAATCCCGAAAAAGTGCGCAAGCCCGTGCACACCTGCGCAATATCTTGCGCAGCTGGTCGAAAAGCCCTGTTCATAAGGCTTGGAGGGGGTTTCAGGGGTGTTTTATCAAGGATGGGGTGCGCAAAAATTTGCGCACATAAAAAAGGGCCGATAAATCGGCCCGAATAACCCCACTCGATAAATCTGAAAATCAGCGGTTCGGTTGTGGCGTCAGGCGCAGGTAAGGCGTGACGGCCTTGTAGCCTTTAGGAAAGCGTTCCTTGATCTCGGCTTCGTCCTTGATGGACGGCACGATCACTACATCATCACCATCGACCCAGTTGGCTGGTGTAGCGACCTTGTAGTTGTCGGTCAGTTGCAGGGAGTCAATGACCCGCAGGATCTCGTGGAAATTACGCCCGGTGCTGGCCGGATAGGTAATGGTCAGGCGTACTTTCTTGTTCGGATCGATCACGAACAGGGAGCGCACGGTCAGCGTGTCGCTGGCATTGGGGTGGATCAGGTCGTACAGATCGGAAACCTTGCGATCGGCATCGGCCAGGATCGGGAAATTGACCAGCGTGTTTTGCGTGGTGTTGATGTCGTCGATCCATTTGATATGGGAATCGACCGGGTCCACCGACAAGGCAATTGCCTTGACACCGCGCTTGGCAAACTCGTCTTTCAATTTGGCAGTGAAACCCAACTCGGTAGTGCAGACCGGCGTGAAATCGGCCGGGTGAGAGAACAACACGCCCCAGCTATTGCCCAGCCATTCATGGAAACGGATACGGCCTTCACTGGAATCCTGTTCAAAGTCAGGGGCGATATCGCCAAGTCGCAGTGTCATGGTGTTGCTCCTTGTTCGGTCGGGTGTTCATTGAGTTATGGCCCTACTGTGCACCGCCTGCTAAAAAATTAAAAAGAATGGATATCGATTTGGTTAGACCTGAAAGGAATATTAAATTTCAGGCAAAAAGAACCCCGCCGAAGCGGGGTTCCTTTTCAACTGACCGGGCTTATTTGAAAGCGTAGGTGTAGTTGAAGATCAGACGAGTCTGGTCGGCATCACTTGCACCGTTCAGGCCTTCATCCGCACGGTAGGTACCGTGGCGCACGGTAGTACCGAAGCCTTTCAACGGACCGCTCTGGATCACGTAGTCGATACGCATGTCGCGTTCCCACTCCGAGTACTCATGGCCAAAGGAAGAGGTATTGCGAGCACCTTTGACGTCCTCACCACGAAGGTAGGCAACAGCAGCTTTCAGACCAGGAATACCCACTTTGGCGAAGTCATACGAGTATTGACCGAAAGTGGTGTTCTCACCGGCACGGTTGAACTGGTTAATCATCGAGTCAGTGAACAGGTAGAAGCTGGAGCCACCGTTACCTTCTGGACGACCACGACCATCCACAACGTTGCCTTGGTTCAGGTTGACAAAACCACCGTCGTCACCGACTTGTTGGTGACCGACCAGGAACGCATGACCACCCAAGGTGTAGGTGAACATTGCAGACCAGGTCTTGTTGTCGACTTCGCCAACGTTCTTGGCATAACCGTTGTTGTTGTTGAAGGCATAACCCGCTACGTTCTTGCTGTTATTGCCATCAGCGCTGCTGTTGAAATAACGCAGGTCAGTCTTGAAGGACTGGTCAGGAGCGATTTGGTAAACATGTACCAGACCCAGGAAATGCTGCTTGTAGAAGTTTTCCAGGTTAGCGAAGTAGTACTGCAGGGTCAGGTCTTTGGTGGCTTTCCAGTCGCCACCGGCGAAACGGAACTCGTTGCTGTCACGAGTAGCGCCAAATACTGACAAACCGGTGGAGTTGCTGGAAGCACGACCAGCGGAACCGGTCAGTTGACCGCCAGTCAAGGTGAAGTTGTCCAGATCCTTGGAAGTAACGATACCGCCTTCAAAGGTCTGAGGCAGCAAACGACCGTCGTTGGAAACCAGGATTGGCAGGTTTGGTGCCAGAGCATTACCGACTTTCAGTTCGGTTTTCGAGAAGCGGACCTTGGCGTTGGCACCACCGCGACTCCAGGAACTGACCGAATCACCGTCAGTATCCATGGGGAAGAAGCTGTTCTGGGTAGTAGCGGTCTTGTTCTGGATACCGCCACCCAGATGCACACCCACCAGAGCCTGAACGTCCAGACCGAAACCAACGGTGCCTTCGGTGTAACCCGAGATGAAATCGAACTTCAGACCGGTAGCGGTTTCACGCTGGTCAGTAACGTTACGGCCTTCACGCAGGTCGTTGTTGAAGTACATGGTACGAGAACTAACGGACGCCTTGCTGTCTTCAATGAAACCTGCTGCGCCGGCCTGCTGAGCCAATACACCAAAGGTTACGGCCAGGGCCAGTGTGGACTTCTTCATTGCTACGCTCCTCGTGAATCTAATTTTTTTAATCCATGGTGCCGAGCAAGGCTCTGACCCATGTATTCGCGTTAAGCGACAGGCCCGACCAGAGGTCAATGGTGACTGTGCGCCTCGAGACTCAAATGACTAGACCGCGTTGTCACTGGTGCAAGGTAGTGAAAATCCGATAAATCCAAAAGCAATTATTCGTAACGCTTTTAGACTGATTTGATATATGTCACAACGCATTTCAACCAGGACGCACAGGAGTGTATCCATCAAATAAGCTAATTCCCAAAAAATATTTTTCGACCATTCGTCAGATCGTTTAGTTTTCAGCTACCGGACAACCGGATCTCGACTCTCCAGTCACGAAATCCCAACCGGAAAACCCGCACAATGAAGATAAAATCCCTTACAAAACGGTTACTTGCGCATCAACTAGCAGTAATTATGACAATTGCCACCACCTTGACACTTTCTGTGCCAGCACACGCAAAAGAAACTTTGCGAATCGGCTTTCAGAAGTCCTCAACGCTCATTTCGGTGCTCAAAAGCCAGGGTACGCTGGAGCGTGAACTGAACAAAAAGGGCATTTCGGTGTCATGGCATGAGTTTCCCAGTGGCTTGCCTTTGCTCGAATCACTGAACGTGGGGAATGTCGACTTGAGCGCCGATGTCGCCGATACGGTCCCGGTCTTTGCTCAGGCGGCGGGAGCGCGGCTGACGTATTTCGCTCAGGAAGCCTCTTCTCCATCAGCCCAGGCGATTGTCGTGCGCAGCGATTCGACGTTCAAAACCCTGGCCGATCTCAAGGGCAAGAAAATCGCGGTCACCAAAGCCGCTGGCAGCCATTACCTGTTGATTGCCGCCTTGAACAAGGCCGGCCTGAAGTTCACCGATATTGATCCCGCCTACCTCACACCAGCCGATGGCCGCGCCGCCTTCGAGAACGGCAAGGTGGACGCCTGGGTCACTTGGGAACCCTTCCTCAGCAGCGTACAGCGCCAATTGCCTACCCGCACCCTGGCCGACGGCACTGACCTGGCCAGCTACAAACGCTATTACCTGACCACCACGCCCTATGCCAATAGCAACCCGGAAGTCCTGAAGGTGGTGTTCGCCGAACTCAAGAAAACCGGCGAATGGGTCAAAGCCCACCCGAACGAAGCCGCAAGGATTCTGAGCCCGCTGTGGGGCAGCCTGGATATCGCGACCGTAGAAGCAGCCAATAAGCGGCGCAGCTATGAGGTGCAAGCGGTACAAGCCGACCAACTCGATGAGCAACAGAGCATTGCCGATGCATTCCTGGCAGCGGGGCTGCTGCCCAAGGCCGTGGACGCCAAGGATGTGCAGGTGTGGAAGCCTTGAAGCCGTAATGCGCAATCTGTGTAAAAGATCGCCGCCTGCGTAGGAGCGAATTTATTCGCGATGCATTTCGCGAATGAATTCGCTCCTACGACTCGGGAACAGTCTCGTTTTCGGCTCATAAGCTAATTCAAAAAAGTTATTTATTTCTAAATTCTTAGATCATTTACGCTCCGCAATCAGCCAGTACCCGGCCCGCCTGATTCGGAGCTTCACCATGAAACTGCACTTCTCCCTGCGCCTTTTGGCGGCCTTGTCTCTGACAGGCGCGTCTTTCCTCACCCAGGCTGCCGACTTCACTGTGGCTTACCAGACCACCGTCGATCCCGCCAAGGTCGCTCAGGCAGATAACGCCTATGAGAAAGCCACCAACTCGAAGATCGAATGGCGCAAGTTCGAGAACGGTGCAGACGTCATCACCGCCATCGCGTCGGGCGATGTACAGATCGGCTATCTCGGTTCAAGCCCCCTGACCGCCGCAGCCACTCGCAAACTGCCTGTTGAAACCTTCCTGATCGCCACCCAGATCGGCGCGGCGGAAGCGCTGGTGGCCCGCAATGGCTCGGGCATCAATACGCCACAAGACCTGATCGGCAAGAAAGTCGCCGTGCCGTTCGTTTCCACAGGCCACTACAGCCTGCTGGCCGCGCTCAAGCACTGGAACATCGACCCGGCCAAGGTCACCATCCTGAACCTGGCACCACCCGCCATTGCCGCCGCCTGGAAGCGCGGTGATATCGACGCGACTTACGTCTGGGACCCGGCACTGGGCGTTGCCAAGGAAACCGGCAAGGTGCTGATCACCTCCGGCGAGCTGGCCCAGGCCGGTGCTCCGACCTTCGACGCCTGGATCGTGCGCAAGGACTTCGCGGCCAAGAACCCGCAACTGGTCAGTGCCTTTGCCAAAGTGACGCTCGATGCCTACGCCAGCTACCGTCAGGACCCGAGTGCCTGGATCGCCAATACCGGCAATATCGAAAAGCTGAGCAAGCTGTCCGGTGCCAAGACAACTGATATTCCTGCGCTGCTGCAAGGCAACGTTTATCCATTGGCCGTCGACCAGAAAGCTCTGCTGGGCGCACCGACCATCGAGGCTATCACCAAGACCGCTGCCTTCCTGAAAGAACAAGGCAAGGTCGATGCGGTACTGCCTGATTACTCGGCCTACACCAGCGCCAAGTTCATTCCCCAATAATCCACCTGATCGAGAATGAGGCAACAGCCATGGCTCTATTGCAACTGGAGCGTATAAGCGCACAGTACCCCGGCGCGGCAGAGCCTGTGCTGGCGGATATCAACCTGAGCCTGGGGCCGCAGCAATTGCTGGTTGCCCTTGGCCCGTCCGGCAGTGGCAAGACCTCATTGCTCAATCTGATCGCAGGCTTCGTCCAGCCCAGTGCCGGGCGCATCACGCTCGACGGCATTGCTGTAGAAGGCCCGAGTGCAGAGCGCGGCGTGGTGTTTCAGGACGATGCATTGCTGCCTTGGCAGAATGTGCTGGCCAACGTTGCGTTCGGACTTGAGCTGGCAGGTGTCTCCCGAACCGAACGCGAAGCGAAAGCACGGGAAATGCTGGCACTGGTGGATCTGGCCGGTTTCGAGCAACGCCGCATCTGGCAATTGTCGGGCGGCCAGAAACAACGTGTCGGCCTGGCCCGAGCGCTGGCAGCCAACCCTCGGGTGCTGCTGATGGACGAACCCTTCGGTGCCCTCGATGCTTTCACCCGCGAACAGATGCAAGAACTGTTGCTGCAAGTCTGGAGACGCACCGCCAAACCGGTGTTCCTGATTACCCACGACATCGAAGAAGCCGTCTTCCTGGCAACCGACCTGATCCTGCTGGCCCCCAATCCCGGCCATATTGCCGAACGCCTGCAACTGGACTTCGGACAACGCTACAGCGCCGGTGAGTCCGCACGGGCGATCAAGTCCGATCCACGCTTTATCGAAACCCGCGAACACGTACTGGCCAGCGTCTTTTCCCAGCGCAACCTCGCACGGGAGCAGCGCGCATGAGCAGCTATGAACTAGAGAGTCCGGCCAAGACCGGCACAAAGAAAACACCGCGTACGCCACTGCAATTGAAGTTGAGCACCCGCACCATCAGTGTTCTGACGTTGTCGATCCTGTTGGGTCTGTGGTGGGTAGTGACCGCAGCGCAATGGATCGAGCCGCTGTTCCTGCCACCGCCCTCTGACGTTCTCCAGAAAGGCTGGCTGCTGCTGACCACAGGCTATATGGACTCAAACCTCTGGCAGCATCTGGGCGCCAGCCTGCAACGTATCGGCCTGGCATTGGGAGCAGCCATCCTCAGCGCTATCCCGGTAGGCATCGCCATTGGACATAACAGGATCGCCCGAGGCATCTTCGATCCGCTGATCGAGTTCTATCGCCCTATTCCACCACTGGCTTATCTGCCGCTGATCGTTATCTGGTGCGGCATCGGCGAGTTCTCCAAGGTCCTGCTGATCTATCTGGCCATTTTCGCGCCCATCGCCATTGCCACGGCAACCGGCGTACGCACCGTGGACCCGGCCAAACTGCGAGCCGCACAATCTCTGGGAGCCACACGCTGGCAGTTGATCCGCCATGTGATCTTGCCCAGCGCCTTGCCGGACATTCTGACCGGCATACGGATCGGGCTCGGTGTGGGCTGGTCGACGCTGGTCGCGGCCGAACTTATCGCAGCCACCAGCGGGCTTGGCTTCATGGTGCAGTCGGCCGCGCAGTTTCTGGTGACGGATATTGTGATCCTGGGGATTCTGGTGATTGCCGTCATCGCCTTTGCCATGGAACTGGGCCTGCGTGCGCTGCAACGCAAACTGGTGCCCTGGCATGGGCAGAATCACTGACCTGCGCAGCAATACGGCATCGCCTTCGCTTTTCGCACTATTTCGGTGCGCAATTAGCCTGCAAAGAAAGGAAAGGACACTGCTAATGAAGAGGCCTGCAAGACCTGGAAAAATTTCCTGCACCCTCTGGAGCCCATTCTCAAAAGGGTTTCAGACGAAAAAAACTGTTTTTTAAAGTTTCGGCTCAAAGTCTCTCAAAACTGGCACGCACTCTGCATTAGGTTATACATCACCAGTTTTGGGGACCTTGGTACAGGCAGGCCGGGGATTCCCCTCTTTTATTCCTCCCGGAGACTGACCTCCAGTCTCCAGCGCCCGTCCACCTCTGCAGTGCGCCAGTCGCCATGCAGTGGACGGGCCGCCAGGAGAGTCAGCACCAAATCCTTCCCGTTTCGCTCAAGCTTCCAGCGCGCAACCTTGTTGTCGATGCGCAACTGACCATTCCATGGCCGCCCCCAGGACTCGAAACGCAGGACGACTGTTCCGTCGACATGATCGCCCTGAATCTGCGGCTGTTCGTTGAACCAGAGCGCCAGCCCCGTGGGCAACTCCTCGATCTGCTCCAGTTCCAGAGGAGCAGGTTGCTGCAGACGACCGATTATCATCCCGATGGTAAAGCCGACAATCGCCATCGAACCAAGAACTCTTGGCCATAGCTTCGGCCTGGGGTCCTCTTCGGGGGTAGAATGCATCCCGTCCCTTCGTTCGGAGCCGTGCATGTTTCACGTCATCCTTTTTCAACCAGAAATTCCGCCGAATACCGGCAATGTGATCAGGCTATGCGCCAACAGTGGCTGCACCCTGCATTTGATCGAGCCCCTGGGCTTTGAGCTGGACGACAAGCGCCTGCGCAGGGCCGGCCTCGATTATCACGAGTATGCCACGCTGCAAACCCATGCCGACCTGTCCACATGCCTGGAAAAGATCGGTAACCCGCGGCTGTTCGCTTTTACGACCAAAGGCTCGCGCCCGTTCCACGACGTCAGCTTCGAAAAGGGCGATGCCTTCCTGTTCGGCCCGGAAAGTCGTGGCCTGCCAGCCGATATTCTCGACTCACTGACCACAGAGCAAAGATTGCGCCTTCCCATGCGCGAAGGGTGCCGCAGCCTGAACCTGTCAAACACCGTCGCCGTCGCCGTTTATGAGGCCTGGCGCCAGCACGGGTTTGCCTGAGAATTCATACGGGTAGGAGCGAATTCATTCGCGAGAGGCCTGTACATCCGAAGAAAATGTATCGGCCTCAATGACGTCTCGCGAATAAATTCGCTCCTACAACAAATCAGACCGCATCCCTCGGCAGCATCAACCCCAGCGGCAAACGCACTCTTGCTTCAAGCCCGCCACCGGAACGGTTTCTCAGTTCGACATTACCGCCATGCATCGCGGCGATCCGCTTGACGATTGCCAGCCCAAGGCCAGTGCCTTTGCCACTGCGCGCCCGGTCACCACGAATGAACGGATTGAAGATGATGTCCAGCTCCGAAGGATCGATACCTGCCCCCCGGTCCAGCACACTCAGCACGACATAAGGAGCACTGGTATCGCCGGAAACATAAGCGGCGACTTCGATCCCGTTGCCAGCGTGGTGCATGGCGTTGCCGATAAGGTTGGTCAGCAGGCGCTTCATGGAAACCCGGCGCAGTGGGAAAGGCGGAATCGGTTCAAGACACAGGCGGATGTGCTCATCCGGATGATTGAATGGCGCGACCACCTCACGCACCAGATCACTGAGGTCGACCTCTTCGATTTCCTCGTCGCGCCCATCGCGGATAAAGGCCAGGAACTGATCGAGAATGGCGTCCATGTCCTCGATATCCCGCACCATGCCTTCGGTGAACTCGTTCTCGTCGCTCATCAGCTCCAGCGACAGACGCAGGCGGGTCAGAGGCGTGCGCAAGTCATGGGAAACCCCCGCCAGCATCAACTCACGCTCCTGCCCGGCCTGTTCGACATCCTCGGCCATCTGGTTGAAGGCTCGATAAACCTCGGTCATTTCACTGGGCGTATCGCTGACCGGCAACCGCACACTGCGCCCCTGCCCCAACTGGCGGGCTGCAAAAACCAGCCGTTTGAGCGGCTGATTGAGCTGTCGTACGAAAATCCAGGCCGATGCGGTGGACAACAGCCCGATGGCCAGGAACCAGCCCAACACGTTCCAGATCTTCTGCCCGCGCAGTGGATGCGGGTAAAGCGGCACTTTCAGCCAGCCATCCCCGAGGCTCGGCGCCCGAACCCAGAGAGCAGGAGGTGCATGAACCCGCAAACGCACTTCGGTATCGGCCCCAAGCTCTGCCTGCATCTGGCGCTGATAGATTTCGCTATAAGGCCAATGCTGCTCGCCTTCAGGTACGCCGCCACCAACCACACGAATCAGGCCGGCAGCTTCGGCAATCGCTTCACGGTCGTTTTCATTCGCGGCCCAATAGGCGCGCAAGGTCAAGGCGACGCCATGGCTGTACTGCCTGTCGACCAGCACGTCTTCGTTCATCAGCAGGTAGACCAGCGTCAGCGCCTTGGAAAACAGCACGACAATAAGCACCAGCCAGAGGGTGCGTGAGAAAAAGCTTTGCGGAAACCAGAGCGGAGTCTTCATAACTGCAGCTATACACTTTGCAGGGCGAGCCGGGCTCGCAAGTTTGCGGATCGTGGTCCAGGCCATGGTACGAACGCGAAAACCAAAACGTCGATAGCCCGTTCAGGCTATCGACGCAAGTGGCAAGGACTTCAGTGCTCTGCGCTGGCAATCGACCTGTCAGCGGTTCCCGGCTCCATCCGGAACGAACACATAACCCACGCCCCAGACAGTCTGGATATAGCGTGGCTTGGACGGGTCCGGCTCGATCAGGCGACGCAGACGGGAAATCTGCACATCGATGGAGCGCTCCAGAGCATCCCATTCGCGGCCACGGGCCAGATTCATCAGTTTGTCGCGGGTCAGCGGCTCGCGAGCATGCATGACCAGCGCCTTGAGTACGGCAAACTCACCGGTGGTGAGCATATGCACTTCATCGCCGCGCTTGAGTTCACGGGTTGCCAGGGAAAGCACGTAGTCACCGAAGCTGACAGACTCGTCTTCGCTGCCTGGTGCGCCGGGCACAGGTGCTGCCTGACGACGCAGGACCGCCTTGACGCGGGCCATCAGTTCGTCCGGGTTGAAAGGCTTGGCCAGATAATCGTCTGCGCCCAGCTCCAGCCCCTTGATACGGCTCTGCTCATCGCCTTTGGCAGTGAGCATGATGATCGGCACCTGATTGTTGGCTGCACGCAAACGACGGCAAGCAGACAGGCCGTCTTCTCCGGGCAACATCAAGTCCAGAACCACAAGGTTGAAAACCTCACGGGACAATAAACGGTCCATTTGTTCGACGTTTGCCACCGCACGGGCACGATAGCCCTTGCTGGTGAAAAAACGCTCTAACAGGCTGCTCAACCCCGGATCGTCATCGACGATCAGGATTTTTTCGCCTTCAGCATTTTGTGCAGTGCTGCTCATCGGATGCTCCTTTGATCTCGGGGCGCATTATGGCGTAGCTGCGGTGATGCGCACCGTGTGCATTGTTAGCAGATTTTACTGGGGCCGACATGAATGAGTGATTCTGCTGAGCAAAACTGCTCGCATGGACCGGCCAATCCCCTAATTGGAGTTCGCCGGGTATAATGCGCGGCCCTCAAAGTCAGGCTGTGCCGGACTATGGCGGTTCGCCGGTATTGTTACAAGGCCGGCGAGCGAAGGGCAGGCAAGACAGTTTTTTGTAAAGAATCCAGTTTTTTGCTCACAACTCCAGGTGGTCTTATGGACAGCATCAACAGCCGCATCGCCGAAGAACTGGGCGTGCGCCCTCAACAGGTCGCAGCGGCCGTAGCACTATTGGATGAAGGCTCGACCGTGCCTTTCATCTCACGCTACCGCAAGGAAGTGACCGGCAGCCTTGATGACACGCAATTGCGCCATCTGGAAGAGCGTCTGCGTTATCTGCGCGAGCTCGACGAGCGTCGCGTCAGCATCCTTGCCAGCATCGAAGAGCAAGGCAAGCTGACCCCGGAGCTGGCCCGCGACATCAATCTTGCCGACACCAAGACACGCCTCGAAGACTTGTACCTGCCTTATAAGCAGAAGCGCCGCACCAAAGGCCAGATCGCGCTTGAAGCGGGCCTGGGCGAGCTGGCGGACGGCCTGTTCAACGACCCGTCCCTGACACCGGAAACCGAAGCCGCACGTTTCGTCGATGCCGAGAAAGGCGTGGCCGACGTGAAGGCTGCGCTGGAAGGCGCCAAGTACATCCTGATGGAGCGCTTCGCCGAAGACGCCACGCTGCTGGACAAACTGCGCAGTTTCCTCATGCAGGAAGCCGTGATCAGTGCCCGCGTAGTGCCCGGCAAGGAAGAGGAAGGCGCCAAGTTCCGCGACTACTTCGAGCACGACGAGCCGCTCAAGAGCATGCCGTCGCACCGCGCCCTGGCGATTTTCCGTGGCCGCAACGAAGGTTTCCTCAGCTCTGCGCTGAAAGTCGGTGAAGAGTTGCCAGGCACCCTGCACCCGTGCGAACTGATGATCGGCGAACGTTTCGGCCTGCAGAACCAGAACCGCCCTGCCGACAAGTGGCTGGCCGAAGTCGTGCGCTGGACCTGGAAGGTCAAGCTCTACAGCCATCTGGAAACCGACCTGCTGGGCGAACTGCGCGACGGCGCAGAAACCGAAGCGATCAACGTATTCGCCCACAACCTGCACGACCTGCTGCTGGCCGCTCCGGCCGGCCCGCGCGCCACACTGGGTCTCGACCCGGGCCTGCGTACCGGTTGCAAGGTCGCGGTGGTCGATGCCACCGGCAAGCTGCTCGACTACGCCACCGTCTACCCTCACGTGCCTAAAAACCAGTGGGATCAGACCATCGCTGTGCTGGCCGCGCTCTGCGCCAAGCATTCGGTAGACCTGATCGCCATCGGCAACGGCACTGCCAGCCGCGAAACCGACAAGCTGGCTGCCGAGCTGATCAAAAAATATCCAGCAATGAAAATGACCAAGGTCATGGTGTCCGAGGCTGGCGCTTCGGTGTACTCGGCTTCCGAGCTTGCAGCCAAGGAGTTCCCGGATCTGGACGTTTCGATCCGTGGTGCCGTCTCCATTGCCCGTCGCCTGCAAGACCCGCTGGCCGAACTGGTGAAGATCGACCCGAAATCCATCGGTGTCGGCCAGTACCAGCACGACGTCTCGCAACTGAAACTGGCCCGTGGCCTGGATGCAGTGGTCGAAGACTGCGTGAACGCCGTCGGCGTCGACGTGAACACCGCTTCGGTAGCCTTGCTGGCGCGTATTTCGGGCCTGAACACCACGCTGGCGCAAAATATCGTTGCCCACCGTGATGCAAATGGTGCCTTCAAGACCCGTGCATCGCTGAAAAAAGTAAGCCGTCTGGGTGAAAAGACCTACGAACAGGCTGCCGGCTTCCTGCGCGTCATGAATGGCGAAAACCCGCTGGACTCGTCTGCCGTTCACCCGGAAGCCTACCCGCTGGTACAGCGTATTGCGGCTGAAACCGATCGTGATATTCGCTCGCTGATCGGCGATGCCAGCTTCCTGAAACGCCTGGACCCGAAGAAATTCACCGACGAAACCTTCGGTCTGCCCACCGTAACCGACATTCTGCAAGAGCTGGAAAAACCGGGCCGCGACCCGCGTCCGGAGTTCAAGACTGCCGAGTTCCAGGACGGCGTCGAAGACCTCAAGGACCTGCAACTGGGCATGATCCTCGAAGGCGTGGTCACCAACGTCACCAACTTCGGTGCTTTCGTCGATATCGGCGTGCATCAGGATGGTCTGGTGCATATCTCGGCGCTGTCCGAGAAGTTCATCAAGGACCCGCGTGAAGCCGTCAAGGCTGGCGACGTCGTGAAGGTCAAGGTCATGGAAGTCGACATTCCGCGCAAACGTGTCGGTCTGTCGATGCGCATGAGCGATACGCCAGGGGAGAAAATCGACGGTGCCCGTGGCCCGCGTCCGGGTTCTGCGCCGCGCCAGCAAAGCAGTGCGCCACGCAAGGAAACCGCAACGGCGGCTCCGGCCAATAACGCCATGGCATCACTGTTCGCCAATGCCAAACAGTTGAAGAAGCGTTGATGGATATCCCTGAAGATCTGACCCATAGCGCCTACTTCAAGATGCTCGGCTGCGAGCTGCGGCGTCTGGATAAAGGTGTCGCCGAGGTCGCGTTGCCACTGGAGGCGCACCTGCGCAACCGTGGCAACGTGATGCACGGCGGGGCGATTTTCAGCCTGGTGGATATCGGCATGGGGCTGGCGTGTTCCAGCTCCCATGGTTTCGACCAGCGCAGCGTCACCATCGAATGCAAGATCAACTATGTACGCGGCGTATCCGAAGGCGAGGTGTTGTGCATCGCCAAGGTCCTGCATGCAGGCCGCCGCACGCTGGTCGTCGAAGCCGAAGTGGTCCAGGACGACAAACTGGTCGCCAAGGCGCAAGGCACCTTTGCGGTCATCTAAACTTTTACGAAAGTGTGATGAAAGCAATCACTTGCTAGCTCTATAGAGCCGATTTGGGGTAATTTCGGCACCATTAGCGTGGTGTCGGACCCATTTTGACGGTACGACAAAGAGCCGTGATCGTGAGCAGGCGTCAAAGACCCAACCAGGCGACAACGCCAGTTCCTTTCTTCACCCTTGTAGACCGTTCTGTCCACCCCCATATTGGGGCGACCGATGCGTGAAGGAATCCACCTTGAGCGAATTTCTCAACCGCCGCCTGGCTCTTCTTGGCGAGCGTAACAACCTCTCTCTGCTGGAGCAGTGCCTGCACGGTATCGAGCGCGAATGCCTGCGCGTTACCGGCCAGGCACGCCTGGCACAGACACCCCACCCGCAATCGCTGGGTGCAGCACTGACCAATGGCCTGATCACGACCGACTATTCCGAATCGCTCCTGGAGTTCATCACTCCAGCCCTGACGGACCCGGCACAGACCCTCGACAGCCTGGACAAGATTCATCGCTTCGCCTACAGCAAGCTGAACGACGAATTCCTCTGGAGCCCGTCGATGCCGTGCCCGCTGCCGGCCGAAGAAGAGATTCCGATTGCCTATTACGGCACGTCGAACATCGGCAAGCTCAAGTACGTGTATCGCAAGGGTCTGGCGCTGCGTTATGGCAAGACCATGCAGTGCATTGCAGGGATTCATTACAACTTCTCGCTGCCGGAAGATGTCTGGGCACTGCTCAAGCAGACCGAAGACTTCGCAGGCGACGCACGGGACTATCAGTCGCACTCCTACATTGCGCTGATCCGTAACTTCCGTCGTTACAGCTGGTTGCTGATGTACCTGTTCGGAGCCTCGCCGGCACTCGACGCCGGTTTCCTGCGGGGCCGCGCTCACCAGCTGGAACATTTCGACGCCGATACGCTGTATCTGCCGTATGCAACCAGCCTGCGCATGAGCGACCTGGGTTATCAGAGCAAGGCCCAAGCCGACCTGACGCCGTGCTACAACGATCTGGTGAGCTACACCGACAGCCTGCGCAAAGCGGTGGCAACACCTTACGCGCCGTATGTAGAAACCGGCACCCATGATCAGAATGGCGAGTGGGTACAGCTCAACACCAACGTGTTGCAGATCGAAAACGAGTACTACTCCAATATTCGCCCCAAGCGCGTGACATATTCGGGCGAACGCCCTATCCAGGCGCTGGTGGCCCGTGGCGTGCAGTACGTCGAGGTTCGTTGCCTGGACATCAACCCGTTCCTGCCGACCGGCATCAACCTGGAGCAGGCTCGCTTCATCGATGCGTTCATTCTGTTCTGCGCCCTTGAAGAAAGCCCGCAACTGGCCAGCCACGAATGCTCCAACGCAGGCTCGAACTTCCTGTCCGTGGTCAAGGAAGGTCGTCGTCCGGGCCTGACGCTGCAACGCAACAATTCGAGCATCGAGCTGAAAGCCTGGGCGACCGAGCTTCTGGAGAAAATCACTCCATTGGCTCAACTGCTGGACAAGGCGCAGGGCAACGACGAGCACATCAGATCGATTGCGGCCCAACAGGCCAAGGTCGACGATTCGTCTCTGACACCATCTGCACAAGTACTAGCCAGCATGAGAGCCCATGAAGAAGGCTTCACGGCTTTCTCGTTCCGCCAGAGTCAGAAACATGCCGACTACTTCCGCAACTATCCGCTGAGCGCTGAAGATCAGGCGCAGTTCGAGTCGCTGGCGAAAGCTTCGATTGCGGAACAGGCAGAGCTGGAAGAAACCGAAGAAGTCGTGGACTTCGACACCTTCGTGGGCGCGTATCAGGCGAGCATTCTGTCGATCAGCAACTGATGACAGGAACATCACAACACCGTAGGAGCGGATTTATCCGCGAGACATCACCGAAGGCGATGGATAGTCTTCAGACCTCTCGCGAATGAATTCGCTCCTACGCAGGTGGGGTTAAATCGCCTTCTCGAAGATTTTCGAGTTGCGCTGATAGTTATAGAGCGACGCCCGTGCGCTGGGCAGACGATCAACGCTGCTCGGCTCAAAGCCTCGCTCGCGGAACCAGTGTGCGGTGCGGGTGGTGAGTACGAACAAGGTCTTCAGGCCCAACGCCCTGGCACGGTTCTCGATGCGTTCCAGCAACTCATCCCCGCGCCCGCCATGGCGATACTCGGGATTGACCGCCAGACACGCCAGCTCACCGGCCTCGGAGTCCGCAATCGGGTAAAGCGCCGCACAGGCAATGATCAAACCTTCGCGCTCGACCACACTGAACTGCTGGATCTCGCGCTCCAGCACTTCCCGTGAACGACGAACCAGAATCCCCTGCTCTTCCAGCGGCGTGATCAGGTCCATCAGGCCGCCTACGTCTTCGATCGCCGCCTCACGCACCAGCTCGAACTGCTCTTGCGCAACCAGCGTACCGCCACCATCACGGGTGAACAGCTCGTTCAACAGCGCGCCATCTTCGGCATAGCTGACGATATGGCTGCGGCCTACACCGCCACGACAAGCCTCGGCGGCGGCATCCAGCAATTCAGCCTGATAGTTGCTGCCCAAACGCAACAGATGCGCAGGCACCTGCTGTGGACGCAGTTCACGTACCAGACGGCCCTGCTCATCCAGCAAGCCTGTTTCGGCACCGAACAGCAGCAGTTTGTCGGCTCCAAGGTCGATGGCAGCACGGGTCGCGACGTCTTCGCAGGCCAGATTGAAGATCTCGCCCGTCGGTGAATAACCCAGTGGCGACAGCAGTACGATATGGCGCTCATCCAGCAGGCGATTGATACCTTTGCGGTCAACGCGGCGAACTTCGCCGGTGTGCTGATAATCGACGCCTTCAAGCACGCCGATAGGCCGTGCAGTGACAACGTTGCCGCTGGTCACCCGCAACCGCGAGCCCTGCATCGGCGAAGCCGCCATGTCCATGGACAGACGCGCTTCGATGGAAATACGAAGTTGACCCACCGCATCGATCACGCATTCCAGCGTTTCGGCATCCGTGATGCGCATGTCGCGGTGGAAGCGCGGTGTCAGGCCGCGCTGGGCCAGGCGACTTTCGATCTGCGGACGCGAGCCATGGACCAGCACCAGCCGCACGCCCAGGCTGTGCAACAGCACCAGGTCGTGGACGATATTGCCGAAATTGGGGTGCGCAACACCATCGCCGGGCAGCATGACGACAAAAGTGCAATCGCGGTGAGCATTGATATAAGGAGATGCGTGACGAAGCCAGTTAACGTAATCGGGCATAACCGAAAGAGCCTGTAAAAGAATGGACGAAAGACAGAAACACGCACAACGCTGTGGTGGTTATCGTCGGAACAGGCTTGGCAACACGCGCAATCTCCTTCTCTATCGGGTTCTGTCTGGCCCGTTTATTGGGGGCTCAGGCAATAATGCTGGATCAACTGACGTAACAGAAGCACTGTAGGCTCCAGGCGTGACATTTCAAGGTATTCGCCCGGCTGATGCGCACAAGCGATGTCGCCCGGGCCTAGAACCAGTGTTTCGCAGCCAAGGCGCTGAAGATAAGGCGCTTCGGTGCCAAATGCTACTGCTGCCGCCGTATGACCTGTCAGACGTTCTGCAATGCGCACCAGTTCCGCATCCGCCGCCTGCTCGAACGGCGCACACTCCGGGAACAGAGGCGCGTAATCGATCTGCACCTGATGCAGTTCGGCCAGCGGTTGCAGCTTTTTCCGGATAGCGGCCCGCAGGGCGTCCGGGTCCATGCCGGGCAAAGGACGAAGATCGAACTCCAGCGAGCATTGCCCGCAAATCCGGTTCGGATTATCGCCACCATGGATGCAGCCGAAGTTCATCGTCGGTTGCGGCACGCTGAACTGCGGGTTGCGGAATTCACGCTGCCATTGCTGACGCAGGCCCTTGAGTTCGCTGATCGCATCATGCATGGCTTCCAGCGCGCTGTGCCCAAGGCTTGGGTCCGAAGAGTGGCCGCTGCGCCCGAGAATCTCGATACGCTCCATCATCACGCCCTTGTGCAGGCGAATCGGCTTGAGCCCGGTCGGCTCGCCAATGACCGCTGCACGCCCCAATGGACGACCGGCCTCAGCCAGAGCTCGCGCTCCAGCCATGGAGCTTTCTTCATCGCAGGTGGCGAGAATCAACAGCGGCTGCTTGAACGGCTGATCGAGCAAACCGCGTACGGCTTCGATAACCAGCGCGAAAAAACCTTTCATGTCGCAACTGCCCAGCCCGACCCAGCGGCCATCGACCTCGGTCAGTTTCAGCGGGTCGGTTTTCCACAGCGCCTCATCGAACGGCACGGTATCACTGTGCCCGGCCAGCACCAGTCCGCCAGGACCTGAGCCATAAGTCGCCAGAAGATTGAATTTGCCCGGCGAGACTTGCTGGATATCACAGGCAAAACCCAGATCGCCCAGCCAACCCGCCAGCAGATCGATCACCGCACGGTTGGATTGGTCCAGAGATGGCTGGGTGCAACTCACCGAAGGCACGGCAATCAACGCAGCGAACTGATCTTTCATGGACGGCAAGGGCATGTATGCTTCCTGTAATCGGGACGGAACACGGACCATCATAGGGCCATAACACCTGCGGAATAAACCGTTGCAGGCCATGTCCTGTACACTGCCGCCCTCAGCAGCCGTCAATCATTGGCTGCGCTCCCGTTATCAGCATCAGCGTTTGGACTCCCCGGCCATGCAAAAAGAAACAGAAATCAAACTCCGCGTCAGCCGCGAGACCCTCGTTGCACTGCGCGAGCACCCCTTGTTGAAGAAGCGCAACAAAAGTGGCTGGGAGCGTATCGATCTGTCGAACCAGTATTTCGACACACCGGAGCGTGATCTGGCCAAGGCCAAGGTCGCGCTGCGCATTCGTCGCGATGGTGACCGGATCATCCAGACCTTGAAGACTCGTGGGCAAAGCGTGGCAGGCCTGTCGGAGCGCAACGAATTCAACTGGGACCTGCCCAAGGCCAAGCTGGATCTGAAGAAGCTCGAAGGCGACTGCTGGCCCGAGCAACTGGCGGATCTGGACAAGAAAACCATCAAACCACTGTTCACCACTGATTTCGTTCGTGAAAAAGCGGAAATTTCCTGGGGCCGCGGCAAGAGCAAGGTCGTGATCGAGGCGGCTCTGGATCTGGGTCAAGTGGTGCTCGGAAAGCAAAAGGAAGAAATCTGCGAGCTGGAGCTGGAATTGCGCGAAGGCGAATCTGCCGCGCTGCTGGAGCTGGCCGCAGAACTGGCCGCCACTCTGCCGCTGATGCCCTGCGATATCAGCAAGGCCGAACGCGGCGAACGCCTGTTCAATGCCGACAGCTATTCCCTGAGCCTGCCTGCGCCAAAGCTGGACGCCGAAACGCCACTGGACGACGCCTATGCGGCACTGGCCTGGTATCTGCTGGGCAGCAGCCAGCGTCTGGCCGAGCAATATCGTTTCAATGGTCATTGGCGCCTGCTGCAAGAGTGGGTCGACCTGCTGGCCGAGTTGCGTTCACTGACCAGCAGCCTCGGACAAGCCGCACCACGCGCCTCGACCGCTCAATTGCGTACCGCACTGGATGCCCTGCTGGAAGACTGGCGCCCGCTGGTGCAAGCCGGCCAGGAAGATGAAGACGTACGCGGCGCGGCTCACGAGCAGTTCCTCGAAGAGCTGCAGGACACCCGTTGGGGCGAGTTCTCGCTGAATACTTCGCGCTGGCTGCTGAACCGCAGCTGGACTGTCGAGCGTAATAACCGCGGCAACCGCCAGGGCGCGGCGCTATTGGCAAGCTGGCTGCCACGCCTGCTCGCCGACGAGGCGACTGCCCTGCAACTGGGCCGCTACCAGCAGCAACCCGAAGACCTTGCCGAGCAATTGCCACGTATCGAACGCATCCAGGCCTGGCTGCACTGGGCACGCGGCGCGCTGGATCTGCCGGAGCTGGATCGTCTGTATGGCGAGTTGAACAAGCTGGAGCAACTGGCCCACCAGAACATCAGTGATGAAGTCCTCGATGCTCGCGTGCAACAGGCGCTGACCGTATTCCAGAGCCGCGCCTGGAAACTCCTGCTGCGTATGTGATTGCTTTCGCGAATGAATTCGCTCCACGCAGTTTGTGAATCCACAACACCGCAGGAGCGACTTCAGTCGCGAAGAGACACTACTTCACAATCGGCAAACTGGTTGTGGACTTGATCTCGGATAACGCCACGGTCGAGTTCACTTCCTGAATCCCCGGCACCATCGACAGTTTTTCAAAGAAAAACCGCTCATACGCCTCGATATCCGGCGTCACGATACGCAGCAGGAAATCCACCGACCCCATCAGCACGTAGCACTCCAGCACCTCCGGGAAACCGCGAATCGAATCGGTGAACTCGGTGAAATTGGAGCGCCCGTGGGCATTGAGTTTGACCTCGGCAAATATCTGCGTATCAAGGCCGATCTTTTTGCGATCCAGCAATGTCACCTGACGCCGTATCACACCTTCATCCTTCAGCCGCTGAATACGTCGCCAGCAGGGCGACTGCGACAAACCCACCTGCTCCGCAACCTGGGCACTGGAGAGCGAGGCATCCTCTTGCAGCAATGCCAGTATCTTGCGGTCGTAAGCATCCAGCTCAACTTGCATAAACAATCCCTTTAAAATCCATATTACGCATTAACAATTCCAAAAAATCGTAAACCTATTGATCATAGACCAGAAATTTCCGTTTCGGCGTGCAAGAATTTCTCCACTCAATACAGGAGAGGCCAGTATGCCCAACCTTGAAGCCGTTGCAGCCCCCGAAATGCGTCCGGACACATGGTCACCCGCCAATTTTTCCTGCTGCGCGCGCTATCAGGTTCTGGCCGAAGCCGAACCGGCTTTGCTGTGTCAGGTCCTGAATCTGTTTGCGATGCAATACCTGACGCCGCAGAACATCATTGTTTCACGCCAGGATCAAATGCTGGCCATTGATCTTCTGGTCGACGGGTTAAGCTGGCATCGGGCTCAGGTGATTGGCGAAAAAATGCGCAATCTGATCGATGTATATTCGGTCGAACTGGAGCAAATACACGCCACAGAGGCCTCTCATCAGCGTGTGGCACTGGCCGCAGGCTGAATTGTCTCGCAAAGATTCGCAATTCCCGGTCGCATAGAGGGCTCAACACTGGCACGCTTGAGGACTATTCTTGCTCATCGTCTGATGATGAATTGCCCCAAGGAGCGCGCATGGCAGTCCTCGCCCCATCGTCACAGGATCGCTGGCTCGATCTGAACGATCTTCTACGTGATCTGGTCGCCCAAGGCGTCCTCACCCAGATCGACGCAGAAACAGCACTCACCCAGCGCCGTAGCGCGGCGAATATCCAGCTCCATCCGCTGGAGTTCATTGCGTCCCAACAGTTCGATGACCTCAAGCGTCCCGGCAAGAAACTCGATCTGGAAACCCTGACCCACTGGCTGGCGCAGCAATGCGATCAGCCGTACATGCGTATCGATCCACTGAAAATCAATGTCGCGGCGGTTACGCCCCTGATGTCTTACGCCTTTGCCCAGCGCCACAAGATCCTGGCAGTGGCCGTGGATCGCGAGTCCGTAACCATCGCCAGCGCGCAGCCTTATGTTCGCGCCTGGGAAGAGGACCTGGCCCATGTACTGAAACTCTCAATCAAGCGCGTGGTGGCCAACCCGGTCGATATCCAGCGCGTGACAGTGGAGTTCTTCAGGCTGGCGAAGTCTGTCAGCGGGGCCACTTCAACCGATCAAAAAATAAGCAACATGGGCAACTTCGAGCAGTTGCTCAAGCTGGGTGCCAGCGATCAGGAGCCCGATGCCAACGACGCGCATATCGTCAATATCGTCGACTGGTTATTCCAGTACGCTTTCCAGCAACGCGCCAGCGATATCCATATCGAACCGCGCCGCGAGCAAGGCACCGTACGTTTTCGTATCGACGGCGTGCTGCATAACGTCTACCAGTTCCCGTCGCAGGTCACCATGGCGGTGGTCAGCCGCCTGAAAAGCCTGGGCCGGATGAACGTCGCGGAAAAGCGCAAACCTCAGGACGGCAGGGTCAAGACCACAACGCCCGATGGCGGCGAAGTGGAATTGCGGCTCTCGACCCTGCCCACCGCGTTCGGCGAAAAGATGGTAATGCGGATCTTCGACCCCGAGGTGCTGCTCAAGGAGTTCGATCAACTGGGTTTCTCCAGCGATGACTTGCGGCGCTGGCAGGGCATGACCAGCCAGCCCAACGGCATCATTCTGGTGACAGGCCCGACCGGTTCGGGCAAGACCACCACGCTCTACACAACGCTCAAGAAGCTGGCGACTTCAGAGGTCAACCTCTGCACCATCGAAGACCCTATCGAGATGGTGGAGCCAGCCTTCAACCAGATGCAGGTCCAGCACAATATCGACCTGACATTCGCAAGCGGCGTGCGGGCCTTGATGCGACAGGACCCGGATATCATCATGATCGGCGAGATTCGCGACCTGGAAACCGCAGAAATGGCGATTCAGGCTGCTTTGACAGGCCACCTGGTACTCTCGACCCTGCACACCAACGATGCACCCAGCGCCATCAGCCGCATGCTTGAACTCGGCGTGCCGCATTACCTGCTCAAGGCCACCATCCTTGGCGTAATGGCTCAACGCTTGGTACGTACGCTGTGCCCGCACTGCAAGGCTCCGATCAATCTGAACGAAACCGATTGGCAGACCCTGACCCGCCCCTGGCAAGCCCCGGTGCCGAGCGGTGCGCATCAGGCCGTGGGCTGCGTGGAATGTCGTGAAACAGGTTACCGTGGACGCGCCGGTGTCTACGAGATCATGCTTATGTCCGACAGCGTCAAAGCCTTGATCAGCGCCGACCTGGACCTGACCGCCATGCGCCGGCAGGCCTTCAAGGAGGGCATGCGCAGCTTGCGATTGTCCGGCGCGCAAAAAGTCTCGGCAGGACTGACGACACTGGAGGAAGTGCTGCGGGTCACGCCACAGAGCGAGCAGCGCTAGAAAAACGAACTCAACATCAGAAATCGACAGGGAAAGGTTATGCAAATCGGCAGTGTAGTTCTGTTATTCGTCGGCTTGGCAGTTGCTATTGTCTTCATGGGCTTCAAGGTTGTACCGCAGGGCTTCCAGTGGACGGTTGAGCGCTTTGGCCGTTACACGACCACGCTGAAACCGGGTCTTAATATCATTGTGCCCGTGATGGACCGTATCGGGCACAAGATCAACGTCATGGAAAGCGTGCTGGATATTCCACCTCAGGAAGTCATCACCGCCGACAACGCCACCGTGCAGATCGATGCCGTATGTTTCTTTCAGGTGGTCAACACGGCACAGGCCGCCTATGAGGTGAACAACCTCGAACACGCCATCCGCAACCTGCTGCAAACCAACATCCGTACCGTGCTCGGCTCCATGGAGCTGGATGCGATGCTCAGTCAGCGTGACAACATCAACGAGCGCCTGCTGCGCACGGTCGATGAAGCCACCGCGCCCTGGGGCATCAAGATCACCCGTATCGAAATCAAGGACATCAGCCCGCCAGCAGACCTGATGGCGGCGATGTCCGGCCAGATGAAGGCCGAACGGATCAAGCGTGCGCAAATCCTTGAAGCCGAAGGCTTGCGCGCCTCTGCGATTCTTACCGCTGAGGGCAAGAAGCAGGCGCAGATCCTGGAAGCCGAGGGTGGTCGTCAGGCCGCATTTCTGGAGGCTGAAGCACGCGAACGTCAGGCCGAAGCTGAAGCGCGGGCTACCCAGGTGGTGTCCGAAGCAATTGCCGGCGGAAACGTACAGGCCATCAACTACTTCGTCGCTCAGAAGTACGTCGAGACACTGGGCAAACTGGCATCTGCCAATAACAGCAAAGTCATCCTGATGCCGCTGGAAGCCAGCCAGGTGATCGGTGCGGTGGGCGGTATCGGAGAAATCGTCAAAGCCACCTTCAACAACCCGAAAGCCTGAGGCAAGGACGATGAATTTCCTGCAAAACCTGTCGGCCTGGGACTGGCTTGGGCTGGGCACGGTGCTGTTGATATTCGAGGTGTTCGGTGCAGGTGGGTATCTGCTATGGATCGGTATTGCGGCGGCATCGGTCGGCGTCCTGACTTTCGTCATGCCCGAGATGCCGTGGGCCTTGCAGTTTCTGCTCTTTGCCCTGTTTTCCGTGCTGACTGCCGCCTATTGGTGGCATCGGCAACGCAGCGTGGCCCGCCCATCGGATCAGCCAGGGCTGAACATGCGCGGACAGGAACTGATAGGTCGCACCTTCACCGTCCAGACCGCGATTGTCGATGGAAGGGGCAAGATCAAGGCGGCTGACAGCGTCTGGATCGTGACAGGACCGGACGCGCCGGAGGGCAGTCTGGTAAAGGTCATTGGTCAGGACGGTGTGATCCTGAAGGTCGAGGCCCTCGACTTAAATTGAACTCATGTGCTGCTCCGGCTATCCAACCCCTCAGAACAACCACAGTCGGAGTACACCATGCGTCTCAAACTTGCTGTCATCACATGTGCCTTACTGTCACTTCCGGTCGGTTCAGCGATGGCCGACGGTTTCTGGCGTAACGTGATTTCGTCCGGTGCTACCACCGGCTCGACTTACCTGACCTTCAAGGATCACAAGCTGATCGTCGCCGCACAGGATGACGCCGGCAGCTTCGTCGCCAGCGATGGTGGTATCCGCGGGCCATTCCTTGAAGCCGCTATCCAGCAGGTGCGCAAGGACAACCCGGGGCTGAATGCCACCGACATGGAACTGGCCAACGCGATCCTCGCCAAGAACCTGGTTGCAGAAAACCAGTAATAGGCGCCCATGAAAAATGCCGCTCGTTCGAGCGGCATTCTTTTGCCCTTCGGTTACTCGCCGATGGCGCTTTTGTAACCTGCGGCATCCAGCAGTTTTGCCAGATCAGCGGTGGCATCGGACGGCTGGAGCTTGAAGATCCAGGCTTCGTACGGAGTGCTGTTCAGCAGTTCCGGAGCATCGGCCAATGCTTCGTTGACCCCGATGACTTCGCCAGCGACAGGCGAGTAGATATCGGAGGCAGCCTTGACCGACTCGACCACGCCAGCGGCGTCAGTGGCGGCGAAAACCTTGCCCACTTCCGGCAGTTCGACGAAAACCACGTCACCCAGCGCTTCCTGAGCATGGTCGGAGATACCAACGGTTACCGTACCGTCTGCTTCCAGACGCGCCCATTCGTGACTTTCGGCGAAACGCAGTTCGGCGGGAATATTGCTCATTTAGTCATCCTCTACATCGAGTCAGCGGAAAACCCGCCAGATAGGTTAGATCAGGGTTTTGCCATGACGTACAAACGCTGGCTGCACCACACGCACCGGATACCATTTGCCGCGGATTTCCACCTCGGCCCGGTCGGCAGTCGCCATCGGAACACGCGCCAGAGCAATCGACTTGCTTAGCGTAGGAGAGAAACTACCACTGGTGATCTCTCCTTCGCCAATTTCTGCGACACGCACGACCTGACGCGCCCGCAACACGCCGCGCTCTTCAAGCACCAGCCCGACCAGTTTCGAGGCTACACCTGCCGCACGCTCGCTCTCCAGTGCATCGCGGCCGATGAAGTCGCGCTCTGCTGGCTCCCAGGCGATGGTCCAGCCCATGTTCGAGACCAGCGGCGAAGCATTTTCGTCGATGTCCTGACCATAAAGATTCATGCCAGCCTCAAGACGCAATGTATCGCGCGCGCCCAGACCGATAGGGGAAATGCCAGCGCCGACCAGATCATTGAAAAAGCCGGGAGCCTGCTCGGCCGGCACGATGATTTCCAGGCCATCCTCGCCGGTATAACCGGTACGGGCAATGAACCAGTCACCGTCATCACGGGCTTCAAAAGGCTTGAGCTGATGAATGATCTCGGCACGTGCGCTGGACACCAGTTCGGCAATCCGGCTTCTGGCACGCGGCCCTTGAATCGCCAGCATTGCCAGCCCGGTGCGCTCGACCAGTTGCACGTCGAAACCGGTCAGGTGCGATTGCATCCAGGCCAGGTCCTTGGCACCGGTGGCCGCATTGACCACCAGGCGATAACCACTGGCGGTGAGGTAGACAATCATGTCATCGACGATGCCGCCACGGGCATCGAGCATGGCACTGTACAACGCACGTCCCGGACTTTGCAGCCGTTCTACATCGTTGGCCAGCAGGTAACGCAACCAGGCCTTGGCCTGACTGCCCATGACATCGATCACATGCATGTGAGAGACGTCGAACACTCCGCAATCGCGGCGTACCTGATGGTGCTCCTCAACTTGCGATCCGTAATGCAACGGCATGTCCCAGCCACCAAAATCGACCATCTTCGCGCCAAGCGCGAGGTGCAGGTCAAAGAGGGGGGTACGCTGTCCCATGGGTTTCTCCTTCCGGGCGTGGCGAAGGTGCGGACCGGCAGATCAAAGGCAGCCCCTCGTGGCTAGAGGTTTGCAACAAATGACAGCAAGCCGAACGGTCTGACAGACCGCACCGATTGCGGCGCATTGTAGCCGTATGGGGAGTGACTAACCAATCTGCCGCGCCGATCGCCGGATCAACCCGATCACGGGCAACAACCCGACCAGTACCAGCGTCAGCGCGGGCAATGCAGCACGCGCCCACTCGCCCTCGCTGGTCATCTCAAAGATGCGCACGGCAAGGGTATCCCAGCCAAACGGACGCATGAGCAAGGTGGCGGGCATCTCTTTGAGCACGTCGACAAAGACCAATAACGCCGCGCTCAGTGCGCCCGGAATCAGGAGCGGCAGATACACTTTGAAAAACAACTTTGGCCCGCTGACCCCAAGGCTGCGGGCCGCCTCCGGCAGCGAGGGCCGGATGCGTGACAGGCTGTTTTCCAGCGGCCCATAGGCCACTGCAATGAAGCGCACCAGATAAGCCAGCACCAGAGCCGACAGGCTGCCCAGCAGCAGAGGCTTGCCAGCGCCACCAAGCCAGCCGGAGAGTGGAATCACCAACTCCCGGTCCAGATAACTGAATGCCAGCATGATCGACACGGCCAGGACCGAACCGGGCAGCGCATACCCGAGATTGGCCAGGCTCACGCCGGAGCGAATCACCGGGGTTGGCGCCATGCGTCGGGCAAAGACCAGGATCAGCGCCACGCAGACAGTTATAAGCGCAGCGATGCCGCCCAGATACAGCGTATGCAGGATCAGGCCGGTATAACGTTCATCCAGATCGAAACGACCTCGCTGCCAGACCCAGACGATCAATTGCAGCATGGGCACGGCAAACGCACAGATAAAGACCAGCCCACACCAGCCAGTGGCCGCCAGCGCTTTCAGACCGCGCAGGTGATAGAGCGCCTTGCCTCGGGGCCGCTCGTTGGTCGCACGACTGGCGCCCCGTGCCCGACGCTCGCCATACAGCACGACCATGACCGCCAGCAGTAACAGACTGGCCAATTGCGCCGCACTGGAAAGGCTGAAGAAGCCGTACCAGGTCTTGTAGATGGCCGTGGTGAAAGTATCGAAGTTGAACACCGACACAGCACCGAAGTCCGCCAGGGTTTCCATCAGTGCCAGTGCCACGCCGGCTCCGATTGCCGGGCGCGCCATGGGCAGCGCCACTCGCCAGAAGGCCTGCAAAGGCGTTTGCCCCAGCACGCGGGCAGCTTCCATCAAACCTTTGCCTTGTGCCAGGAACGCCGTGCGAGCCAGCAGATAGACGTAGGGATAGAACACCAGCACCAGAACGATGATCACCCCGCCCGTGGAACGCACACGCGGCAAACGCAGGCCGTTGCCAAACCATTCACGCATCAGGGTTTGCACGGGGCCGGAGAAATCCAGCAGGCCGACAAAGACAAACGCGAGCACATAAGCCGGAATCGCGAACGGCAGCATCAAGGCCCAGTCCAGCCAGCGTCTGCCGGGAAACTCACAAAGGCTGGTCAGCCACGCCAGACTGACGCCCAGCACCGTCACACCGACGCCGACGCCCAGTACCAGAATCAGCGTGTTGCTCAGCAGGCGAACCATCTGGGTTTCAAGCAGATGCGACCAGATCTCCCGGTCGATGGTTTCCCAGGACAGCAACAGCACGCTCAGCGGCAACAGCACCAAAGCGGCGATGGCAAAAACAAGGGGATACCAGCGGCGTTGGGCGGGATGGGCCAAGGGGGATTCTCAAAAAACATGGAGAACCCCGTAGGAGCGAATTCATTCGCGAATGAATGCGCTCCTACGGGGGGTGGCGGGTATTAAATCAATTCCAGCCAGCACGATCCATCATGCGAATCGCTTCGGCCTGACGCTTGCCCGCCACTTCGACCGGAATCGTATCGGCCTTGAACGCGCCCCAGCTCGCAACCTCTGCCGATGGCGCGACTTTCGGGTTGGCCGGAAACTCCTGGTTAGTGCCGGAGAAGATGGTTTGTGCCTCTGGCCCGGTCATCCACTCAACCAAAGCCTTGGCAGCCTCAGGGTGCGGTGCATGTCTGGTCAGACCGATGCCCGACAGGTTGACGTGTACGCCGCGGTCCGACTGGTTCGGCCAGAACAGCTTCACTGCCAGGTCCGGGTTTTCCTTGTGCAGACGTCCGTAGTAATAGCTGTTGACGATGCCGACGTCGCATTGCCCGGCATTGATTGCCTCAAGCACCGCGATGTCATCGGAGAACACATCGGTGGACAGGTTGTTGACCCAGCCCTTGAGAATCTTCTCGGATGCTTCAGCGCCGTGGGTTTCGATCAGGGTCGCCGTCAGGGACTGGTTATAGACTTTCTTGGCCGTGCGCAGGCACAGACGCCCTTCCCAGTTCTTGTCCGCCAGAGCTTCATAAGTGCTCAGCTCGGCGGGCTTTACCCGGTCCGTCGAGTAGGCGATGGTCCGCGCGCGCAGGCTGAGGCCAGTCCAGGCATGGCTGGAAGAACGATATTGGGGCGGGATATTGGCGTCGATCACAGGCGACGTGAACGGCTGGAGAATGCCCATCTGCTCGGCCTGCCAAAGGTTACCGGCGTCTACGGTCAGCAACAGGTCAGCCGTGGCGTTCTCGCCTTCGGCCTTGATGCGCTGCATCAGCGGGGCTTCCTTGTCGGTGATGAACTTGATCTTCACCCCGGTCTTGGCCGTGTAGGCATCGAAGACAGGCTTGATCAGCTCATCGATACGCGATGAGTACACCACGACCTCATCGGCAGCCTGGGCGGTGCTGCCGAGCACGGTCAGTGTCAAAGCAGCCAGAAGACGCTTGCTAGCCTGCATGGGAGTCTCTCGCGTTCGAAAAATGAGGCGAAATGGTAGTTAATCCCATTTTCGATCACAATCGAACAGCCACCCGAGGCGTTACCAGATGTTTCAAGCCACTGTAGGAACGAATTCATTCGCGAAG
Source organism: Pseudomonas sp. FG43 (assembly GCF_057809175.1). Lineage (NCBI taxonomy): Bacteria > Pseudomonadati > Pseudomonadota > Gammaproteobacteria > Pseudomonadales > Pseudomonadaceae > Pseudomonas > Pseudomonas sp. FG43. Next base: position 104,526 of record NZ_JBMDJL010000021.1, on the reverse strand, counting down.
GTTTCCGTGAAGGTTTCGCGAATGAATCTGCTCCTACAGGCGTGCAAGCTCAGGGAGTTCACCGGACAATCCCAAGGCTTCACGCACGAACATGGCCTTGGCTTCCGGCATCTTGTTGACCACTTTCAAGCCGGTGTTGCGCAACCAGCGCAGCGGCAGCGGGTTGGCCTGGAACAGGCGCTCGAAACCTTCCATGGCCGCCATCAGTGACAGGTTGTGCGGCATTCGGCGGCGCTCGTAACGACCGAGCACACGGACATCGGCCAGTCGCTCACCACGCTCAGCGGCATGCAGCAACACTTCGGCCAGTACGGCAGCATCGAGAAAGCCCAGGTTCACACCCTGACCGGCCAAAGGGTGAATGGTGTGTGCGGCATCGCCAATCAGTGCCAGCCCCGGCGCGACATAGCGCTTGGCGTGACGCTGACGCAACGGAACACATACTCGCGGGTCGGCCGTCAGCATTTGTCCCAGACGGCCCTCGAAAGCCCGCTCCAGTTCGCGACAGAAGGTTTCGTCATCCAGCGCCATCAGGCGCTCGGCTTCCAGCGGAGTCACCGACCAGACGATGGAACACCAGTGCTCTTCTTCATGCTCCAGCGGCAGGAACGCCAGCGGACCATCGTCGGTAAAACGCTGCCAGGCGGTCTTGCGATGGGAGTCGGCCGTTCGCACGCTGGTGACGATGGCGTGATGCAGATAATCCCACTCGCGGGTCGGTGTGCCTGTCAGGCGGCGTACAGCCGAATTGGCACCATCGGCAGCAATGACCAGCGGCGCACGCAACTGGCGACCGTCGGCCAGGGTCAGCAGCCAGTCGTCACCGGAATGACGCATGTGCTCCAGACGGGCATTGGCCAGTAAACCGATATCGCTGTCGTGCAGTCGTTCCAGCAGAGCGTCCTGCACCACACGGTTCTCGACGATATGACCCAGCACTTCAGCATGCACGCTGGACGCTGAGAAATGGATTTCGCCAGTGCCGCTGCCGTCCCACACATGCATCTGCCCATAAGGGCTGACGCGACGGGCGGTGATGCCTTCCCAGACATCAAGACGCTGCAGAATCCGCTGGCTGGCTGCCGACAGAGCACTGACGCGGGGCTCGAAGGACGATTGCGAGTCGAAGGGTTTGACGCTCAGCGGGCCGCCATCGACCACCACCACATCCAGGCCGCTGCCCTGCAAGGCCAATGCAAGGGCGCTGCCGACCATTCCGGCTCCGACAATCAGCACATCTGCGCGGGTTTCCATGCTTAGATCGTTCTCGCTTGCGGCCGTGGCCGTGTTCTGAAAGTTTGTGGGTCACACATCGGATCGAGTCCCCAGGCCCATGGCCTGACGGGCGAACCAGCGTTTGGCGGGCGGCAGCAGGTCCAGCCCCAGCAACCCCAGGTTGCGGCCTGCGGTGACCACAGGCTGTGTGCTGCCGAACAGGCGGGTGACCTTGTCGGAAAAGCCCACGGTCATCTGTTGATCGAGGCGTTGCCTTTCACGATAGGCCAACAAAGTCGCCAGATCACCCGGCGACTTGTCGCTTTCCAGCAATGCTTCAGCCAGGGCGTCGGCATCACGAAGCGACAGGTTGAACCCCTGACCGGCAATCGGGTGCAGGCTGTGGGCGGCATTGCCCAGCACGACCAGATGCGAACGAACCTGCTCTTCGGCTTCCACCAGGGAAAGCGGATACACATGCCGCGAACCGACCTGACGCAAGGTGCCCAGGCGGTAACCGAATACATTCTGCAGTTCACTGAGGAAGCTGCGGTCATCCAGCGCCGCAAGCCGCTGGGTGTCGTTGCCCTTGCGGGTCCAGACCAGCGCGCAGCGATTTTCCGGCAATGGCAACAGAGCCATGGGACCGTCATCGGTGAAGCGCTCGAACGCCTGTCCGCAATGGGCTTCGCTCGGGGTGATGTTGGCGATCAAGGCGCTCTGATCATAAGAGCGTTCGCGCACGCCAATACCCAACTGTTCGCGCAGGCTGGAGCGGCCACCATCGGCCAGCACCGCCAGATCACATTCCAGTTCGGTTTCGTCATTGAGGGTCAATCGATAGCCGCCGGCCAGGGCCTGCATGTGCGTAACCTCGGCGGGCACGCGCCATGTCACGACCTCCCGATCCAGCCCCGCCCACAAGCATTGGCCCAGCCAGGCGTTTTCCACCACATAACCCAGCGCCGGCACGCCTTCTTCCATGGCAGCAAGACGGGTCGCACCGAAGCGCCCGCGATCGGACACCTGAATCTGCATGATGGGTTCGGCGCGCCGGGTAATCTGATGCCACAGGCCAAGGCGTTCATAAATGCGCCGCGCCCCGAACGACAGCGCCGAAGAGCGTGCATCGTAGCTGGGCTGATAGCTGTCGCCGGGGGCGAAAGGTTCGATCAGGACGATTTTCCAACCGCGCGCCTTGGCGCCCGCCTGCAAGGCCAGAGCGAGGCTGGCACCCACCAGACCGCCACCGATGATGGCAAGATTGAAGCGGCTCATGCGACCTGAGCCTGTGCAGCGGCCATCAGGGCCTCGATTTCAGCGACAGTCTTGGGCACGCCGCCAGAAAGAATTTCACACCCCTTCTTGGTCACCACTACGTCATCCTCGATTCGCACACCGATACCTCGCCATTTTTTCGCGACGTTCTGATTGTCGGGAGAGACATAAATCCCAGGCTCCACGGTCAGCGCCATGCCGACCTCCAGTACCCGCCATTCGCCGCCGACCTTGTATTCGCCGACATCATGCACATCCATGCCCAGCCAGTGCCCGGCACGGTGCATATAGAACGGCTTGTACGCTTCGGTCTCGATCAACTCGTCCACATCGCCCTGCAACAGGCCCAACTCAACCAGCCCGGCAGTAATAACCCTGACCGTCGCCTCGTGTGCCTGGTTCCAGTGCTTGCCCGGTCCGATGGCCGCGAACGCCGCTTCCTGAGACTTGAGCACCAGTTCGTAGATTGCCTTCTGCTCTGCCGAGAATGTCCCGCTGACCGGAAAGGTGCGAGTGATGTCGCTGGCATAGCAGTCGATCTCGCAACCGGCGTCGATCAACACCAGATCGCCCTCCTTGAGCGGCGCGTCGTTCTGCTGATAGTGCAGGATGCAGGCATTACGGCCCGACGCGACGATGGACCCGTAGGCCGGCATCCTTGCCCCGCCCTTGCGAAACTCGTAATCCAGCTCGGCTTCCAGGCTGAATTCATATAGCCCCGCACGGCTGGCCTGCATCGCCCGGATATGGGCGCGTGCAGAAATCTGTGCTGCCTCACGCATGACCTTCACTTCCGCTGCCGATTTATACAGGCGCATGTCGTGAAGCAGATGATCCAGCGCAACGAACTCGTTCGGCGGCTGCGCACCCAGGTGCGCCTTGGAGCGAATGGTGTTGATCCACTCCATCAGATGCCGGTCGAATTCAGGGTTGCTGCCCATGGCCGAGTAAACCCGCTCGCGCCCTTCGATCAGGCCCGGCAGGATGTCGTCGATATCGTTGATCGGAAACGCATCATCTGCACCGAAATCACGAATGGCGCCTTCCTGGCCTGCACGCAGGCCATCCCACAACTCGCGCTCCGGGTTGCGTTCACGACAGAACAGCACGTACTCGCCATATTCACGCCCCGGAATCAGCACCACCACCGCTTCCGGCTCGGGAAAGCCGCTCAGGTACTGGAAATCGCTGTCCTGCCGGTAGACATGCTCGACATCACGATTGCGAATCGCGACAGCCGCTGCCGGAAGAATGGCGATGCTGTTGGGCACCATCTGGGCCATCAGGGCCTTGCGTCGGCGTGCGTATTCGGACTTCGGAATATTGATCATGGGCAGACGGGGTCCCTTGGTGGAGCTAGCCGGTCAGGACTCTTGAAGCCCTGACACAGCGCGCCGTGATGAACAATCAGTGCAGGGAAGGCTTGGGCTGTGGCGCAACGGCCTTGCTGCATTCGGTGAACAGCAGCAGTGGTGCGACACGCAGGTACTCCATGACTTCCATATAGTCGCTTTCGCCGTCTTCGGATTCTTCCAGTGCATCCTGGACCTGAGCGATGGCAGCCAAGTCCTGTAACACTTCAGTGGCCTCGATGCTCAACACCGCATCTCCGACTGCCAGACCAAAGCCCGACAGGAAACCCTGGCACCATTGACCCAGTGCGGCCGCACGTTCGGTCAGCGGCTCGTCATCGCCAGGCAGCAACAGCACGACGGTCATGTCATCGCCGGTCAACTCGCCCTTGACCATCTCCTGCAAGCCGACCAATGCCTGACGAACGTTGTCCTCAGGCTCGGTCTCCAGCAGTACGGAAGCATCGGCAAACCAGCCTTCGCTATCGAAGCCGGCACCGGCGCAACTGCGCCCCAGCAACAGGCCGTGCAGCTCGGCAGGGGAAACAGGATGACCACTGGTATTGAGCAGAGTGGCAAATGCTTTGTACGGGGAATTCTGAATGGGCATGGGCAGCTAGTCGCCAAACGGCGCAATGTCTAGAATGAAGGCCTTGTATCCTAGACTATCCGCGCAACAAGATCATCAACGCGGCGGTTAGAGGCAGTGGCGTTAACCGACTCCGTGCCATTCATCAGAAAGTACTCAGTGGAAAACAATGGAAGACACCGATCTGCAAGCCCTGATGAACCGGCTGGAATTGCTGCTCAAACACACAGAGCAACTTAAAAGCCAAAATGCACTCCTACTAGCTCAGGAAAAATCCTGGCGCGAGGAACGCGCCCACCTCATTGAAAAGAACGAAATCGCCCGGCAGAAGGTCGAGTCCATGATTTCGCGCCTCAAGGCCCTGGAGCAAGACTCATGAGTAATGGCAACAGCGTTACCGTTCAAATCCTCGACAAGGAATACTCGATCATTTGCCCTCAGGAAGAGCGCACCAACCTGGTCAGCGCCGCCCGCTACCTGGATGGCAAGATGCGTGAAATCCGCAGCAGCGGGAAAGTGATTGGCGCAGACCGCATTGCCGTCATGGCCGCCCTGAACATCACTCACGACCTGCTGCACAAACAGAATCTGCCTGACGTGCAAACCAGCGGTTCGACCCGCGAACACGTCCGCGACCTGCTGGAAAGAGTCGATCTGGCACTGTCCACAGAAACCCCGACAACACCCGATTCACCACGCAGCTGATTATTTCCGGACGTTTCTGTATACTTGCGCCGCTCCCTGGAGTGCTTGCCAGTCGGTCATGTCCCTGAGCCGATACGCACAACCACGGGGGTTGCACGTTGGGGTTGGTGTGCATGTCCGCTCGACGGAAAGCCTTAAAACCTCCTGCAATCTCCACCTTGAACTTTCGGGTTCAAGGGCTAAACCGACAGCGGTTCGTCGGGGAGTCCACATTCAATTCATTGCCGGTTCTGCTGCCGGCAGTGACGATCCTGTCTCTGGTTTCAACCTCACGGATCAGCCTGCATGATCTTGCACTTATGATCAGCACATCGTCGCTCACACGCACACAACTGCGCCGCCAGCTACGCAAGGCGCGTCGTGCATTGAGCCGCAGCCAGCAACGCGAAGCCGCCCACGGCCTCTATCGCCAACTGGCGCAACACCCACTGTTTCGTCGCGCCCGGCATGTCTCGCTGTATCTGCCCATGGACGGCGAGATCGACCCACGCCTTTTGCTACGCGCTGCCCAACGCCGGGGCAAGGCGACTTACTTGCCGGTGCTCAACGCATGGCCGCGTACCAGAATGGTTTTCCAGCGCGTGCGTCCCGGCGAGAAATTCATACCCAACCGTTTTCGCATCCCGGAGCCGCGTATCAACCGCGCACGGCAGCGCAATATCTGGGCACTGGATCTGATCCTGATGCCCTTGGTCGGGTTCGATGACGAAGGCGGACGCCTCGGGATGGGTGGCGGCTTCTACGACCGAAGCCTGGCCTATCTGGCGCGCAGAAAAACCTGGAAAAAACCGGTACTGCTGGGCATGGCCCATGAATGCCAGAAGGTCGAACGACTCGCACAGGCAAGCTGGGACGTACCGCTGCAAGGCACGGTATCGGACAGACGCTGGTATCTGGCACAGCAGGAATCGGGAAAGTGACGCGGCGGGAGCTACAGGCATAGCCCCCGGAAAAGAAGGATGCTTACAACCTCAATGCCGGCCGGGCACTTTCTGTTGCTGCTGAGTGATCTCGACAGGAGCATCCACCTTGTTGGTCCACAAGCTCTGCGCATAACCGGTAGTCACGATACCCAAGCCGAACAATGCAACTAAAACCCACAGTAAATCCGGCTTGCGTTTCATTGACTGCCCTCCTTCGGCAAATCAAAGCGCTGCCAACAGCCGCTTCTGTACAGGCTGTGTAACAGCAGGGTGCTTAAAAAAGCGGCATTTTGCGATAACGTGAACCAGTACGCAAATAGTGGCGCCAACCGACTGTCGGTTTGTCATAAAAACATCCCGATGTTGTGCATTTCCATGGAGAACACCCAATGGCCTATTGGCTGATGAAATCAGAGCCCGACGAACTTTCGATCAGTGACTTGCAACGCCTCGTCAAAACCCGCTGGGATGGCGTGCGCAACTATCAGGCCCGCAACTTCCTGCGCAGCATGGCGGTGGGGGATGAGTTCTTTTTCTATCACTCCAGTTGCCCGGAGCCGGGCATTGCCGGAGTTGGCAGGATTATCGAAGCGGCTTACCCGGACCCGACAGCCCTTGAGCCGCAAAGCCATTACTTCGACGCCAAGGCAAGCGCCGAGAAAAACCCCTGGAGCGCAGTCGATGTAGCCTTCGTGGACATATTCCCGAAAGTGCTGGGGCTGGGTTATCTGAAACAACAAGCGGCGCTTGAGCAACTGCCTCTCGTGCAGAAAGGCAGTCGACTCTCGGTCATGCCCGTGACCGCCGAACAGTGGTCGGCGATCCTGGCACTGCGCTGAAAAGCGTTACTGAACGATGAAGTTGTTAAACAGCAAGTCTTCAACGATCGGCTTGCCCTCTTCGCTGGTCATCACTTGCTGGACCTGCTTGAGCGCTTCCTGACGAATCTTTTCCTTCGCATCGGCGCTGCTCATGGAGTCGACAGTCTGCTGGGTAAACAGGGCAACCAGCAGATTACGGATCAGCGGGTCATTGCGCTTGACCGCAGCCTGAGCCTCGGCACCGGTAACGCGCAGGGCGATATCGGCCTTGTAGACGCGCAACTTCGGCCCGCCATCAAGAGCGTAGTTACCCACAAACGGAGGCGTCAGGGAAACATAAGCCGCCTTGGGCTCGCCCTCGCCTTCTTTGGCTTCTTCCTGCGCCAGGGCAGGCAGCGACAAGGCCAACAACATCAAGATCCACGCTTTCACAGTCCACTCCTTAATACGGGTTGCCGCGTAGGTTACAGCTTATACACGCTTATAAGGCCGGGCCATGCTCATTGACCCGAAAACCTGCATATCCGACCTTATCGGCCATTACTGGAAAAGGAATAGTCCGATGAAAGCACTGCTTTGCAAAGCCTTCGGTCCTGCCGACACCCTGGTACTGGAAAACGTCGCCAGCCCCGTCATCAAAAAGAACGAAATCCTGCTCGATGTAAAGGCTGCCGGGGTCAACTTTCCAGACACGCTGATCATCGAAGGCAAATACCAGTTCAAGCCGCCCTTCCCTTTTTCACCTGGCGGCGAAGCAGCGGGAATCATCTCGCAGGTCGGTGAAAAGATAACCCACCTCAAACCCGGCGACCGGGTCATGGCGCTGACCGGCTGGGGCAGCTTCGCCGAACAGGTTGCCGTGCCGGGCTACAACGTACTGCCGATCCCGCAAGCCATGGACTTCAACACCGCCGCCGCATTCAGCATGACCTACGGCACCTCCATGCACGCCCTCAAACAACGCGCCAACCTGCAACCCGGCGAAACCCTGCTGGTGCTCGGAGCCTCCGGCGGCGTGGGCCTGGCCGCCGTGGAAATCGGCAAAGCCCTGGGTGCCCGCGTCATCGCTGCCGCCAGCACTGCCGAAAAACTCGAAGTGGCCAGAAACGCCGGTGCCGACGAACTCATCAACTACAGCGAAACCAGCCTCAAGGACGAAGTAAAACGCCTGACCGCAGGCAACGGCGTCGATGTCATCTACGACCCGGTCGGCGGCGACCTCTTCGATCAGGCCGTACGCGCCATCGCCTGGAACGGCCGCCTGCTGGTCGTCGGCTTCGCCAGCGGCCGCATCCCCGAACTGCCCGTAAACCTCGCGCTATTAAAGGGTGCATCAGTAGTCGGCGTGTTCTGGGGCTCCTTCGCGCAAAGACAACCTCAAGACAATGCCGCGAACTTCAAGCAATTGTTTGATTGGTATACAGAAGGAAAGTTGAAACCGCTGGTATCGCAGGTTTACCCGCTGGAAAGAGGTGCAGAGGCGATTGACGTGCTGGGGAAAAGAAGTGCGGTGGGGAAAGTGGTGGTGGCGGTTGGTTGAAATGAAATTAAAACCTGGGTCGCCGCAAGGGCGGCTCAGCGTGTGACTTTTAAAGTCAGAAAGTCTCTGCGGCCTTAACAGGCAAGCTAGTACACGCATTAAAACAACTAAAATCCTCAACACAAAAATAAATATTTACCGCAAAACTCTATCACTCAGAGAGTCTGACAGACGCTTCTGACACACCAAATTAATAACAATAAATCATTTTCACACAACAACTATTTACCTCATTACCTGATAACTACTGAGTAACTTCTCACCATACAGCAAAGGAGAAACTGTATGAGTGACCAAGAAGGAAAGAATATTTGGGTAACTTCGGGGAAGGATGCCGATAAGCACAATCGCCCTTTTGACCCCACCGGCAACCCCTATGGCAGAGGCGGTGGGCATAGTAGTGGTAGCGGCTGGAGCACTGGCTTCGGGCCGGGCAGCGGGAGCATCGGCGGCATTGGGGGCGGTTTCGGTGGCAATAGTCGTAAAAGAGCCAGAAAGCGCGCAAAGGCCATTGCGCAACACAGAGCCAACCTACAGGCCCAGGCTCAACAGCAGGCGGCAGCCCAAGCCCAAGCTGAACAGCAGGCACGTGCTCAGGCTCACGCGCAAGCACAAGCCGCAGAACAAGCACGCGCTCAAGCGGCAGCCGCTCAGGCGTATCGACAAACAATCAGCGACTTCATCCAGACTCAACAAACAGTCAGGTCTGATCTTGATCAACGCTACAACCAGACCGCACCGGGGCTGCCCACCGCGCTACTAGGTGAGATTCAATCTGACCTTGAACCACTGGCGGATAACCCGACCCACCAACCGTTAGCGGACCTGATCCTTCAGGAAAAATCCCGGATCAACTACCTGCTGGCCCGCAAACAGGCGGAGCTGGAGCAACGCAACCTCAAAACGCTGGCGCATGGCGAGGCGCTGTCAGCCACCACACCTGAGCAGTATCGCCACTACCTGGAATCCCGCAGCCAAGGCGATCAGCAGCGTGCTCAACAGGCCCATCAGGCCTGGACGGATGCCGTGAGCAATGCGCATGAAGCCAGGTTGCTCGCTGAGTCGGTGGCTTTTCTGGAGCAGCGCTCTACGGAGTTGTCCGAGCGTCACGCCCGGATGTCGCAAGCCCGTCAGAACAATGCTCCATCGCCACGGGCTGGTGCCGAGCGTTTGTGGTCGGCAATCGCCGCATCGAACACGTCCGGCAGTTTGCCCACCCCTGCCGAAGGGCTGGAAAAGGCCGGACAGATCGCTAAAGAGATATTCATCAAAACGGCAATCAGTCGGTTGAAGTTGAGCCCTGGCGTTGCCTTGGCGCTGTACTCGCCCACGTTAGGCAACGCCGAACTCACACCCACCGTAGTTGCAAGCCCGGCCTCACAACTCAATCTGCCGTCACAGGTGGATATGGAATACGTTGCCAGCGTCAACGGCAGCATTGATGTTCCACACCGATTGGTCATGGAGGACGACGGCCAACAATCGGTTGCCAAGTGGGTGGTGGCAGACGGCGTAAAAATCGGCACTAAAGTTCGTGTCCGAAATTTCACATACAACGCTCAGAACAATACCTACGAATTTATTCGTGACGGCGATACCCAGCCAGCACTGGTCTGGACTCCAATTGAACAACCGGCAGATAGCTCCACCCGTTTTCCAGGCCAGAAACCGGCCTTGCCGGTTGACCCGGGAGTGGATGTATCGCCACAAGGCACCCGCGTTGACGAACTGCCTAGCTTCGTCAATGACGACCCTGACGATTACATCCTGGTATTCCCGCCAGGCTCCGGCCTGCCGGACACCTACCTGCTTTTCAAGGACCCGCGGACTATTCCGGGAGTCGCAACAGGATACGGAAAACCGGTAACAGGCATCTGGCTAGGCGAAAACACGCGTGCGCAAGGGGCTCCCATTCCTTCGCATATTGCGGATCAGTTGAGGGGTAGACAGTTCAGTAGTTTTGGCAGATTACGAGCAGAAATCTGGAAGGCGATAGCCAGTGACCCAGAGCTTCAGGAACAATTTACACCATACAACCTTGCGCTGATGAAGTCCGGACGTGCTCCACGACCAAAGCTGGCTGATCAAGTGGGAGGACGGAAAGTTTTTGAGATCCATCATGTGCATGAAATAGCGAACGGCGGGGGTGTTTACGACATTGATAACTTGAGAGTACTTCCTCCCAGACAGCACATCGAACATCACAGGAAATTGCAATGAACCTCAAAAGAAAACTGGAAAATTACACAGAGCAAGAGTTTCTAGACCTTATCAACGAGTTCACCAACCCTAGAAACCTGCCCGGAGAAGAATTTGAAAGACACACGGATCTCTTATTGGACCACTTTATAGAAATAACGGAGCACCCTGACGGCTCAGATTTGATTTATTACGCAGAAGTTCCCACCAATCAGGGCATTCTGGAAACAGTAAAAAGATGGCGTGCTCAGAATGGAAAACCGGGATTCAAATCACCCGACAACCACCATGATCAACCACATCATTAATACAACCTTTTTAACAAGAGAGAACTTCATGGAAGAGTTTCAACACCAACTTCATAAACTGCCTGACTTTCTGCAAAAAGAGCTGGCTGGTCAAGTCGGCAACACAACCGGCATGGCACCCTCTCAGGTGGTTGCGCGTTATCGCGTGAGTGCCGAACATCTTGCGGCGAGCAAACTTGCAGTGATTGCCCCCCAAGACCTCAGTGATGCCAAGCTGTACTTGGGCCATATGCCGCACACCAAGGAGTCTATAGAGAGTCAAGTTGCGCACCAGAACGCAGGAATGACGTGGATAGGGTTCACAATGAACATCTACAACGCTCACATCGCACTGGAATCCAATCGTTTTCTGGCCGAGTTCGCACAGCGCATTGCGCCAGTTGCAGGCCGCTTGGTCGAGCAAGAGCAACTGCAAGCTCAACACCTGGCAGCCGAGGCCGCTCGCCTCCAGGCACAGCGCGTTGCTGAAGAAGCAGCTCGGATAAAGGCTGAAGAAGAGGCTCGTGAGCTGGCCAAGCGTCAGATCGAAGAAGCAAAGCAGGCTGCGCTGGCACTTGCACGCAGCCAGGTCGAGGAGGCTGCACGAACGCTGGCCGCACGTCAGGCGCAAAGTGAAACGGCCGAGAACCCACCGCAGGTTGCCACTCAATCAGTCGCGTGGGTTCCAGGACCAGAAGCCAGTCAGCAGATCAAGTTGGCGCTGAGCAGCCTTGGAGCAAGTATTGAGGTTGCAATCATGGCGTTTCATGAGGCGATGCAGCCACATGCGGACTTGTCCGACGATGTCCACTTCGATGAAATTCTCAGGATGAGCCAAGCCGCCGCTTGACGCCCACCCAGAACAGGCTTCGCGAATTTATTCGCTCCTACGCAGACCGTAGGAGCGAATTTATTCGCGAAAAATACAAACACCCCACGCTACAAACTCCGCCGGACATTCTCCGGCAGATAATCCACATACTTTCTGTCGGGATTTTTTCGACAGTTTTCCAGAATGCCCGGAGTCGCGTTAATAAACTCCATGACCAGCGCCTCCCGCGCATCGGCTGAAAGAAACTGCTGTATGACATGCCCACTTGAAAGGTAGTGCTCCGTTCGGGTCAAGATATCCGCCTTATAAGACGAACCCTTTTCCCGCCAGTTTTCATCTCTTTCTTTAATAAGCTGACGGCATGACACCTTCTTTAACTCGACATTGGCGGTAAGCGACGGTCCTTTATGCGGCCGCCCTAAATAGCTGTATGTGACCTTCACCACTTCGCCCTCAGGATTGGGGCCTGACGGCGTCCAGGGCTCGAAACGCCATTGCTCTATAGCCCGCTTGGTTGCAGCGACGAATCTTGGCTCGGTCGAATCAAGTACCTCAAGGAATCGAACCCCGCCATCGGCCTGAATAAAGATCCGTACGACAACATCGCCTTTTACACGTGAACCGCGCAGCTCTTCTGGATACTCGATATCCGGCATAAACAATGGCACCGGGTATGAGTCCGCAGCTTTTGCACAGCCCGCAAACAAAAAACCTGTAAACAACAACGCACCCAGCCCATGAGGTTTTCTCGACATTCACAGCGCTCCTTGCAAGACGCTGGGTACATAGTCGGTCTGTGTCAAACCACTCAACAGACTCTTGATGGAAACGGGAAGGTAGTCCCCATAGCTGTGCTCTGGATTAAGCCGGCAGCGTTTCACAATCTCTGGTATCGATTGCCCCAACTGCTCAAGCAAGACTTTTCGCTCATCTTCACTGCGTAAAAGAGCGGCATAGCTGCTGAACAGGAACTGACCGGTGTACCAGAACACGTCGACTTTATTCAAAGGCTCCTCCGGGAAGTCCCTTGTTTGCGTATCGACTTCGTTATTCACATAAGCACAGCGGATATTGCTCAGGCCGACATCAATTTCATCATTGAAGTGCCTGCTTCCGTGAGAGCCAAAAATGACAGGGACCATAATGCTGACTTGCGAAGGCGCGCCAATGGCTCCGATCCATGGGCGATAACGCCATTGGGCCAAGGTCCACACAGCGGCTTCAGTCAGTTCTGGATGCCCGCTTTCTATAGCCCGAACGTCCTGCACATTGCCGCTGGAAGTCACCACCAGCTGGACTCGCACCTTTCCGGTGTATCGGCTCCTGATCAAGGCTGGCGGGTACTCGGGCCTGGGCGTAAACAACGGGACCAGCAAGGCATCGGCAGACTGCACCGACAGCGGCAGCAAAAGAACCAAAACAAACACGAAAAGCTTCATCCATAACCTCTACAAACCGCGATATGAACGCCTGCATGGCGTAGCGATCGCGATAGTAGAAGCCTCCCTCAGGGCGCATAAGGACACGAAATCCCATTGCCGCGTAGGACCAATCCCAAACAAATCAGGCAGCGCAAACCAAAATCCGATGTTCACAAAAGAACACGAACAGCCTCACATTTCCTACTGAACTTTCAGAAAAAGCACTGCTTTTTTCTGTAACGAAAATGTAATATTCGCATTCGCAAAAAATAAAAACCCGGAGCGTCTGCATGTTTGCGTTTTTCCGTCCTGCCAAGCACCTGGCACCCATACCCGAAGAAAAGGTCGATAGCACTTACCGTCGTCTGCGCTGGCAGATCTTCGCCGGTATTTTCATCGGTTATGCCGGTTACTACCTGCTGCGCAAGAACTTCTCCCTGGCGATGCCTTACCTGATTGAGGAAGGCTACACACGCGGGCAACTGGGGGTGGCGATGTCGGCCATTGCGATTGCTTACGGCCTGTCGAAGTTCTTGATGGGACTGATTTCGGACCGGTCCAACCCACGCTATTTCCTGCCGTTCGGGTTGCTGGTGTCGGCCGGGGTGATGTTCATTTTCGGTTTCGCGCCCTGGGCGACGTCCAGTGTCACAATCATGTTTGTGCTGCTGTTCATAAACGGCTGGGCACAAGGCATGGGTTGGCCACCGAGCGGGCGGACGATGGTGCACTGGTGGTCGCAGAAAGAACGCGGCGGTGTGGTTTCGGTCTGGAACGTGGCGCATAACGTGGGTGGAGGCCTGATCGGCCCGCTGTTTCTGCTGGGCATGGGCTGGACCAACGACTGGCACGCGGCATTCTATGTGCCGGCAGCCGTAGCCTTGCTGGTAGCGGTATTCGCTTTCGCGACCATGCGCGACACGCCGCAGTCGGTCGGTCTTCCACCGATCGAGCACTACAAGAACGACTACCCGGAAGGCTACGATGCCAGCCATGAAGAAGAATTCAGCGCCAAGGAAATCTTCGTCAAGTACGTGCTGCGCAACAAACTGCTGTGGTACATCGCCCTGGCTAACGTGTTCGTCTATTTGCTGCGCTATGGCGTGCTGGACTGGGCTCCAACCTACCTGAAAGAAGCCAAACACTTCACGGTCGACAAGACTTCGTGGGCCTATTTTCTGTACGAGTGGGCGGGCATTCCGGGCACGCTGCTGTGCGGCTGGATGTCGGACAAGATCTTCAAGGGCAATCGTGGCCTGACCGGCATGGTGTTCATGTTCCTGGTGACCATCGCAACGCTGGTGTACTGGCTGAACCCCGAAGGCAACCCGACCGTCGACATGATCGCTCTGGTTTCCATCGGCTTCCTGATCTACGGTCCGGTGATGCTGATCGGTCTGCAAGCCCTGGAGCTGGCACCCAAGAAGGCTGCCGGTACTGCGGCAGGTTTCACGGGGCTGTTCGGTTATCTGGGCGGCTCGGTCGCAGCAAGTGCGGCGATGGGTTACACCGTTGACCACTTCGGCTGGGATGGCGGTTTCGTGCTGCTGATCGGTGCCTGCATCCTGGCGATGGCGTTCCTTGCGCCCACACTACGTCACAAGCAGGTTGCCAGCACGTCCCGGGAAGCTTGAGTCAAAGTGCAACCGGGTTAGACCGGCAACGCTTCAGCCGCGCCTCCAGATTCAGGTCTGGCATGGCGTGGCTACGCAGGGCGTTGGCGGTCTGCTCCACGTAATCGCGGGTGGTGCCATACCGTCCGCTCGCACTGGCCAGCACCTGGCTCAGCACACTGTCCGGCAGGTTGCCCGCGTAACTGGGCAGATGCCGCTCCAGCACAAATCCCAAAGCCTGTACCTGGGTGCCATCTTCAAGACGGCAG
The DNA here is from genome assembly GCF_057809175.1 of Pseudomonas sp. FG43. Classification (NCBI taxonomy): domain Bacteria; kingdom Pseudomonadati; phylum Pseudomonadota; class Gammaproteobacteria; order Pseudomonadales; family Pseudomonadaceae; genus Pseudomonas; species Pseudomonas sp. FG43. The sequence continues at coordinate 89,482 of NZ_JBMDJL010000021.1, read as the reverse complement.
CTCAGCCAGTGCGGTCGATAAGAGGGATAAGGCATCTCGCGCTTCCAGAGCGCAAACAGGGACTCTTCAAGGCATTCATCCGGCAAGCGATAGGCGAACCCCGTGCAGGAGCCGCCACGATCCAGACCAAATACCAGGCCGGGCACTTCGGGTGTGCCCCGATGCTCGTGGGACCACAGATACAAACCGCGATGGTAGCCGTGAACGCGCGCGCGCTGACGCTCGACGGCCTTGCATTCAGGACGCCAGATCAGCGAGCCATAGGCGAACAGCCAGACAGGGCCGCCCTTGTGGCGCCGCATGGTGGCATTCATAGATGCAAGCAATTGCTCACGGGTCAGTTGCGGGCCAAGATCGATTACTGGCGGATATTTCAGACCAAGGCCGTCATGCACGGCCGCCGCCAATTCATTGATTGGATTGTCCATTTGCCTCCCTGACAGCCTGGCTGTCAGTCATAACCGAGCCCTGAGGACCCGCTCATGGATAAGCGGCGCCAAGGTATCGTGGTGCGGGTCTTGCTGCAGGCCGGGGCCTGTGTTGCGAAAAAGCATACGATGATGTTTTTCATCGCCATAAGCTATAAGCGAATGAAAAAAATTGCAATCCGGTTACAAGGCCGTCAGTCAGAAGCTATGCACGAGGCGCGTAGGCAAAAACGTCAGCACGCATCTGATGAGCGTCCATTCCGGCACCTACCAAGGCATCGAGGGTCGCGTAGATCATGGCGGGCGAGCCGCTGCCATAGACATGGATCGAGGACAGATCGCTGATGTCATCGCGGACCGCTTCATGCAACATCCCACAGCGCCCTTCCCAACCACAAAGGTCGCTGACGACCTTGTGCAGGAACAGGTTGGGCAGCGTTGCCCACTCGTCCCAATGCTGGATTTCGTAAAAATCCTCAGGACGTCGCACACCCCAGTACAAATGCACCGGATGGCTGAAACCCTTGGCGCGGCAATGCTCGATCAGGCTGCTCATCTGAGCCATGCCCGTACCTGCGGCAATCAATACCAGCGGGCCATCGGGAAGGTCGGCAAGATGGGTATCGCCAAAAGGCAGCTCTACCCGTGCCATTGCGTTGCGCTGAAGCTGTTCGATCAGTGCGCGGGCGCTGGCCTCGCGGACCAGCACGTGCAATTCCAGATCCCGCCCGCGGTGCGGCGCAGAAGCGAGCGAGAAAGCCGACTTTTCGCCGTTCTCGCGCTCGATCATCAGGTATTGCCCGGCGTGATAGCGCGGCAGCTTGCCAGCAGGTGCCCGCAGGCCAACCCGCCAGACATCGCCACCCACTTCCACGCATTCGCTGAGCTGGCAGGCGAATTTGCGAACCGGCAGTTCGCCAAGCGGCAAGACCGCATCCCACAGGACTTCGCAGGTTTCCAGGGGCTCGGCCAGGCAGGTGTAGATCTCGCCATGGGTCAGCTCATCACTGGCCTGCTTCACGCGGCCATGCACCAACAGCGCCGAGCAGACATGGCAATTGCCATTGCGGCAGCTCTGCGGGCACTCATAGCCCAGACGCTGTGCCGCATCGAGAATCCGCTCGCCCGGCAGAGTTTCCAGCACTGCGCCCGACGGCTGCAACGTTACACGCATCAATCTATTCCCAGTTGATTCCAGATTTCATCGACCCGACGTGTAGTCGCCTCGTCCTTGACAATAGCCCGGCCCCACTCGCGTGTGGTTTCGCCCTGCCATTTATGCGTAGCGTCCAGCCCCATCTTGGAACCCAGCCCGGAGACCGGTGAAGCAAAGTCCAGATAATCGATAGGCGTGTTTTCAATCATGACCGTATCGCGCTTGGGGTCCATGCGCGTGGTGATGGCCCAGATCACGTCGTTCCAGTCACGAGCGTTGATGTCGTCGTCGGTGACGATCACAAACTTGGTGTACATGAACTGCCGCAGGAATGACCAGACACCCAGCATCACCCGTTTGGCATGGCCAGGGTACTGTTTCTTCATGGTCACGACGGCCATGCGATAGGAACAGCCTTCGGGCGGCAGATAGAAGTCAGTGATCTCCGGAAACTGCTTTTGCAGAATCGGCACGAACACTTCGTTCAGGGCAACACCCAGAATCGCAGGCTCATCCGGCGGACGACCGGTGTAAGTGCTGTGATAGATCGGCTTGATCCGGTGCGTAATGCGCTCGACGGTGAACACCGGGAAGCTGTCCACTTCGTTGTAATAACCGGTGTGGTCGCCATAAGGACCTTCATCGGCCATTTCACCGGGATGGATCACGCCCTCAAGCACGATTTCCGCGCTGGACGGCACTTGCAGGTTGTTGCCACGGCATTTGATCAGCTCGGTGCGAGTGCCACGCAGCAGACCTGCAAAGGCATACTCGGACAGGCTGTCAGGCACAGGCGTTACGGCACCCAGAATGGTCGCCGGGTCGGCGCCCAGGGCAACGGCCACCGGGAACGGCTCTCCGGGATGCTTGATGCACCACTCCTTGAAGTCCAGCGCGCCGCCACGATGGCTGAGCCAGCGCATGATGACCTTGTTACGCCCGATCACCTGCTGGCGATAGATGCCCAGGTTCTGGCGCTCCTTGTTCGGCCCACGAGTGACCGTCAGGCCCCAGGTGATCAGCGGAGCGACATCGCCAGGCCAGCAGGTCTGGACGGGCAGCATGTTCAGGTCGACGTCATCGCCTTCGATGACGATCTCCTGGCACGGCGCATCCTTGACCACCTTGGGGGCCATGGAGATGACTTTCTTGAAGATGGGCAGCTTTGACCAGGCATCCTTCAGGCCTTTGGGCGGCTCCGGCTCCTTGAGGAAGGCCAGCAACTTGCCGATTTCCCGCAATTCCTCGACGGATTCGGCCCCCATGCCCATCGCGACACGCTCAGGCGTACCGAACAGGTTGCCCAGCACCGGAATGTCGAAGCCGACCGGCTTTTCAAACAACAGGGCCGGGCCTTTGGCACGCAGCGTTCGGTCGCAGATCTCAGTCATTTCCAGCACAGGGGAAATGGGCATCTGAATGCGTTTCAACTCTCCGCGCTGCTCAAGCTGCTGCACGAAATCCCTTAGGTCCTTGAATTTCATTAACCCGGCCACTTATTCAAATAGGTGCACATCGTACCTGCTCTGCAGAATCGTGGCAGCCATGAGCAGGCATGGGAGTGAATTTATTCTGGGACAAAGACATGAATGTCATTCGTTGGAGGCAGCTTGCTGGCGAAAAGCGTTGCGACATTCAGAAGAAACACCGCTGTCTGAAGCATTGCCGTCGCGGCCAAGGCCCCTCCCACGGGAATTCTTACGCAAAAAAAATGGCGCCCCGAGGGACGCCACTTCTTGTTCAGGCTGCCGGTTACTTGCGTTTCATCGACAGGAAGAACTCATCGTTGGTCTTGGTCTGCTTGAGCTTGTCGACCAGGAACTCGATGGCAGCAACTTCATCCATAGGATGCAGCAGTTTGCGCAGGATCCACATGCGTTGCAGTTCGTCGTCAGCAGTCAACAGCTCTTCACGGCGGGTGCCGGAGCGGTTGATGTTGATGGCCGGGAACACACGCTTCTCTGCGATCTTGCGATCCAGAGGCAGCTCCATGTTGCCCGTACCCTTGAACTCTTCGTAGATCACTTCGTCCATCTTCGAGCCGGTTTCAACCAGCGCGGTGGCGATGATGGTCAGCGAGCCGCCTTCTTCGATGTTACGCGCAGCACCGAAGAAACGCTTTGGCTTCTCCAGGGCGTGAGCATCGACACCACCGGTCAGTACCTTGCCGGAGCTTGGAATCACGGTGTTGTAGGCGCGGGCCAGACGAGTGATGGAGTCGAGCAGGATCACGACGTCCTTCTTGTGCTCGACCAGACGCTTGGCCTTCTCGATCACCATTTCAGCAACCTGCACGTGGCGGGTTGGTGGCTCGTCGAACGTGGAAGCAACCACTTCGCCGCGTACGGTACGCTGCATTTCGGTCACTTCTTCCGGACGCTCGTCGATCAGCAGAACGATCAGATGAACTTCCGGGTTGTTGCGAGTGATGTTCGACGCGATGTTCTGCAACATGATGGTCTTGCCCGCTTTCGGCGGCGCAACGATCAGACCACGCTGGCCTTTACCGATTGGAGCACACAGATCGATCACGCGACCGGTCAGGTCTTCGGTGGAACCGTTACCGGCTTCCATCTTCATGCGTACGTTCGGGAACAGCGGCGTCAGGTTCTCGAACAGAATCTTGTTCTTGGCGTTTTCCGGACGATCGAAGTTGATCGTGTCGACCTTGAGCAGGGCGAAATAACGCTCGCCTTCTTTCGGCGGGCGGATCTTGCCAACGATGGTGTCGCCGGTACGCAGGTTGAAACGACGGATCTGGCTAGGCGAGACATAGATATCGTCCGGGCCTGCGAGATAGGAAGCATCCGCGGAGCGTAGGAAGCCGAAGCCGTCCTGGAGGATCTCCAGCACGCCATCACCAGAAATTTCCTCGCCGCTTTTGGCGTGCTTTTTCAGCAGGGAGAAAATCACATCCTGCTTGCGCGAACGGGCCATATTTTCTATGCCCATCTGTTCGGCCATTTCGAGCAGATCGGTAATCGGCTTTTGCTTGAGTTCAGTCAGGTTCATATGGGAATGACGTAATCATGTATGGAGGGAAATTAAGCTTTTGGCTTAATGAGGCCGCGCCGCAGAGAAGGCGACAGGATCGCGTACTAAATCGAAAGGAGAGCGTCGGCGACGGCTTGCAGGGGGCAATGGAGAATCCATTGCGGGGCCGAATGTACCACTTGATTTTCCAGGCGTCTAGTACGACGCCAGAAAAAACCCCGCTATTCGCGGGGCTTTAGATACATCAAAGATGGGCGTCGAGGAAAGCAGCCAGTTGCGACTTCGACAAGGCGCCTACCTTGGTGGCTTCGACGTTACCGTCCTTGAACAGCATCAGGGTCGGGATACCACGCACGCCATGCTTGCCCGGGGTATCCGGATTCGAATCGATGTTCAGTTTGGCGATGGTCAGACGGCCTTCGTAGGTGCTGGCGATTTCGTCCAGAACCGGGGCAATCATCTTGCACGGGCCACACCACTCAGCCCAGTAGTCAACAAGCACAGGGCCCGCAGCCTTGAGGACATCGGCTTCGAAGCTGGCGTCGGTGACGTGTTTGATCAGGTCGCTACTCATGGAGTTCTCCGAGGTCGTAGGCTAAAAACGACGCTCATCATAGCGGGCCTGATGCCATTCAGGAAGCCGAGGATCATTGAGTCTGGCTATCGGAACCCATGAATATGGTTATAGCCCCGCATTTAGCTGGCGGGTGAAACGAAGACGATACCCGTGCGCAATGCAGCACCACGGATATGTTCCTGCATGGCTTTTTGCGCCGGACCGGAAGCATGCCGGGAAAGGGCCCGCAAAATCTTGCGATGTTCCTGCCAGGTTTCCATGACTCTTCCTGCACGAATGAAAGGCATTTTCTGACTTTCGAGGAAGATATCGGCACCTGCGGTCACAATTCCCAACATGGCCTGATTGCCACTGGCGACCAGAATGTGGCGGTGGAACTCGAAGTCCAGCCTGGACGCCGCCTCGAAATCCCCGGCGCGCAACTCCAGGCGCATGGCTTCGACATTGTCTTCCAGTACGTCCCGCTCGTCGGCGGTCAGGGTGACAGCGGCCAGACCAGCGGCAAAGCCTTCCAGCGCATAACGCAGTTGAAACGTATCCGCTGGAGAAACCCGGGTATCGAAAGGCCAGGAAAAACCGGCCGTGCGCTGTTCTGGTTCAGAAATCGACTGAATGAAAACCCCTTTGCCCGGCTGCACACTGACAATTCCCAAGGCACTCAGCGATGACAAGGCCTCGCGCAACGAGGCTCGACTGACGCCCAGCAAAACCGCCAGATCCCGCTGCGAGGGCAGGCTGTCGCCAGGTTTGTAGCCTTGCTCGGCAATCAGTTTGCGGATTGCTCGAAGAGCCGATTCAGGTACTGCGAGTGAGTTTTGCGGCATCACTGTTCAGGCCAGTCAGTCCAGTAAAAACCCCTTTTATCGCCATCTTCATCATCCGGCAAGCGACGCCCAGCGCTGGGGCGGCGTGGCTTTCAGGCGCGCCAAAGCAGGGCACCCGACAAACCAACTGTTCAGACCAGTAAGACCAAATTCGGCCCGAAAAGCCCGAGTTATGGCACAAACAGAATGACTGGCATGAGCTGTGCACTACGGGACAAGCCAACATCTTTCGTTCCGTTCGGAGATTTCCCATGACCAAGCGTTACAGCGCACTGCTTACTGCCTTGTTTGCCAGCCTGATGCTGAGCCAGACCCCTGCCCATGCCAACGGTCTGGATGACGTAGTAGCGCGCGGCACCTTGAAAGTCGCTGTACCTCAGGACTTCCCTCCGTTTGGTTCGGTCGGCCCGGACATGAAACCACGCGGCCTGGATATCGACACCGCACAACTGCTGGCCGACAGACTGAAAGTCAAACTTGAGCTGACGCCGGTCAACAGCACCAACCGCATTCCCTTCCTGACCACTGGCAAGGTCGATCTGGTGATCTCCAGCCTCGGCAAGAACCCGGATCGCGAGAAGGTCATCGATTTCTCCCGCGCCTATGCACCTTTCTATCTGGCGGTGTTCGGCCCACCTGATGCCCCGATCAAAGACATCAATGACCTCAAGGGCAAGACCATCAGCGTGACCCGTGGCGCTATCGAAGATATCGAACTGACCGCTGTCGCTCCCGAAGGCGCAACCATCAAGCGATTCGAAGACAACAACTCGACCATCGCCGCCTACCTGGCTGGCCAGACTGACCTGATCGCCAGCGGCAACGTGGTGATGGTCGCCATCAGCGAGCGCAACCCGAAACGCATCCCGGCCCTGAAAGTGAAGCTCAAGGATTCGCCGGTCTATGTCGGCGTGAACAAGGGCCAGCCGGAGCTGCTGGGCAAGGTCAACGAAATCCTCAACGCTGCCAAGGCTGACGGTTCGCTGGAAAAAGCTTCCGTGACCTGGCTCAAGCAGCCGCTGCCAGCCGATCTTTGATCACTGCGTTCTGATCACAGGATCCGCCAATGGCTTATCAATTCGACTTTACACCGGTCCTGCAAAGCGCTGATCTCTTGCTGCGCGGGGCCTTGTTCACGCTGGAACTGACTGCCATTGGCACGTTGCTCGGGGTTAGCCTGGGCATCGTTGGCGCAGTCGTGAGGGCCTGGAAGATCCAGCCGTTCGCCACGATCTTCGGCATCTATGTCGAGCTGATCCGTAATACCCCGTTTCTGGTCCAGCTGTTTTTCATCTTCTTCGGCCTGCCATCGCTTGGCATGCAGATTTCGGAGTGGCAGGCAGCCATTCTGGCGATGGTCATCAACCTCGGTGCCTATTCGACGGAAATCATCCGTGCCGGCATTCAGGCGATCCCCAAGGGTCAACTGGAAGCCGCCGCGGCACTGGCCATGAACCGCTACGAAGCGTTTCGTTACGTGGTGCTCGCACCCGCGCTGAGCAAGGTCTGGCCGGCACTGAGCAGCCAGATCATCATCGTGATGCTCGGGTCGTCGGTCTGCTCGCAGATCGCCACCGAAGAGCTGAGTTTTTTCGCCAACTTCCTCCAGTCGCGTAACTTCCGTGCCTTCGAGACCTACATCGTTACCACGCTGGTTTACTTGTGCATGGCGTTGCTGATCCGGCAATTGCTGGCCTGGATCGGACGTCGCTACATATCGAGGAGCCGCTGATGGATTTCACCCTTTGGGACATCCTGCGCAACCTGCTGACCGGCCTGCAATGGACAGTGGCCCTCTCGCTGGTAGCCTTTATCGGCGGCGGCCTGATCGGCCTGCTGGTGATGGGCATGCGCATCTCGGACAAAACCGGGCCACGGGTCGCAGCCACTCTTTATATAGAACTGTTCCAGGGCACGCCGCTGCTGATGCAGTTGTTTCTGGTGTTCTTCGGCGTTGCGCTCATGGGCGTGGATATTTCCCCATGGGCCGCTGCAGCTCTGGCTTTGACGCTGTTCACCAGTGCCTACCTGGCCGAGATCTGGCGCGGCTGCGTCGAATCGATTTCAAAGGGCCAGTGGGAAGCTTCCGCCAGCCTGGCGATGACACCCCTTGAACAGATGCGTTATGTGATCCTGCCGCAGGCACTGCGCATCGCCGTGGCGCCGACGGTCGGTTTCTCGGTGCAAGTGGTCAAAGGCACTGCCGTGACCTCGATCATCGGCTTCACCGAACTGACCAAGACCGGCAGCATGCTGGCCAACGCTACGTTTGAACCCTTCATGGTCTACGGCTTCGTTGCCCTGGGCTACTTCATCCTTTGCTACCCCTTGTCGCTCTGTGCGCGCCATCTGGAAAGGAGACTGCATGCCTCTGCTTAGAATTTCCGCCCTGCATAAATACTACGGCGACCATCACGTACTCAAAGGCATCGACCTTTCTGTCGAAGAAGGCCAGGTCGTGGCGATCATCGGCCGTAGTGGCTCGGGCAAGAGCACGCTGCTGCGCACGCTCAACGGGCTGGAGTCGATCAACGATGGCGTGATCGAAGTCGATGGCGAATACCTGGACGCAGCCCGCGCAGACTTGCGCACGCTGCGACAGAAGGTCGGCATGGTGTTCCAGCAGTTCAACCTGTTTCCGCACCTGAGCGTTGGCGAAAACGTCATGCTCGCGCCTCAGGTCGTGCAAAAGGTGCCCAAGGCCGAAGCCGCAAAGCTGGCCAGACAAATGCTGGAACGGGTCGGGCTGGGCGAGAAGTTCGATGCCTTCCCGGATCGTCTTTCCGGCGGTCAGCAGCAACGTGTAGCCATCGCACGGGCACTGGCGATGTCGCCCAAGGTGCTGCTGTGCGATGAGATCACCTCGGCTCTGGACCCGGAACTGGTCAACGAAGTCCTCAGCGTCGTGCGCCAGCTGGCTGCCGACGGCATGACCCTGATCATGGTGACCCACGAAATGCGCTTCGCCCGTGAAGTGGGTGACAAGCTGGTCTTTATGCACCAGGGCAAGGTGCATGAGGTGGGCGACCCGAAAGAACTGTTCGCCAACCCGAAGACCCCGGAACTGGCAAATTTCATCGGCTCGGTGGAGCACGCCTGATCCAGCCATTATGAAAGGGCTTTGCAGGAGCGGATTTATCCTGGCAGCAGTCGCAGATTTGCGAGCGCTTCGCACTTGATCGCGGATAAAACCGCTCCTACAGAATGTTGCTCTTATGCTTGATGGGAGCAACATCCAGCCGAGATGTACCGCTTTCCCGGATAAATCCGGCCCCACAGAGCGGTTCCCGTGCCTGATACATTGGCGGCAGGCATGGATCGTGGCACGATGGCGCGGTTATCGAACGAGATTTTGATCATGCCGCACTCCAAAGCCAAGAATCTTTCCCTGATCGCAGCGATCGACCTGGGCTCAAACAGCTTTCATATGGTCGTTGCCAAGGCGAATCAGGGCGAGATCCGCATACTTGAGCGCCTGGGTGAAAAGGTTCAGCTTGCGGCGGGTATCAATGACGAACGCCAGCTCAATGAAGAGTCCATGCAGCGCGGGCTCGATTGCCTCAAGCGCTTCGCCCAACTGATCAACGGCCTGCCATTGGGTGCCGTGCGTATCGTCGGCACCAATGCCTTGCGTGAAGCACGCAACCGCAACGAATTCATTCATCGCGCCGAAAAAATTCTGGGGCACCCCGTAGAAGTCATTTCCGGTCGTGAAGAGGCGCGTCTTATCTATCTCGGCGTATCTCACACTCTGGCCGATACCCCCGGCAAGCGTCTGGTGGCCGATATCGGCGGTGGCAGTACCGAGTTCATCATTGGCCAGCGTTTCGAGCCTCTGCTGCGCGAAAGCCTGCAAATGGGCTGCGTGAGCTTCACCCAGCGTTACTTCAAGGACGGCAAGGTCACGCCGGCCCGCTATGCCCAGGCGTACACCGCTGCACGCCTTGAGATCATGAGCATCGAACACGCCCTGCACCGCCTGAAATGGGATGAAGCCATCGGTTCGTCCGGCACCATTCGGGCTATCGGCCTGGCGCTCAAGGCTAACGGTTACGGCTCGGGCGAGGTCAACGCCGAAGGGTTGGCATGGCTCAAGCGCAAACTGTTCAAGCTGGGCGATATCGAGAAAATCGACTTTGACGGCATCAAGCCCGACCGTCGTGCAATCTTCCCGGCAGGTCTGGCGATTCTGGAAGCGATCTTCGACGCTCTGGAACTCAAGCGCATGGACCATTGCGAAGGAGCCCTGCGCGAAGGCGTGCTGTATGACCTGCTGGGGCGCCATCACCATGAAGACGTGCGTGAGCGTACGCTCGGCTCGCTGATGGACCGCTACCACGTCGATCTGGAACAGGCTGCCCGTGTAGAACGCAAGGCGCTGCATGCACTGGAACAAGTCGCAGAAGCCTGGGACCTGGAAGATGAAATCTATGCCGAGCTGCTGAGCTGGGCCGCCAAGGTGCATGAAGTGGGGCTCGACATCGCCCACTATCACTACCACAAACACGGCGCCTACCTGATCGAGCACTCTGATCTGGCCGGATTCTCACGCGAAGACCAGCAAATGCTCGCGCTGCTGGTGCGCGGTCATCGTCGCAATATTCCAAAGGACAAGTTCGCCGAGTTCGGCGATGAAGGCATCAAGCTGATTCGCCTGTGCGTGCTGTTGCGCTTTGCGATTCTGTTCCATCACATTCGTGGCACCCAGGAGATGCCACGTGTGATCTTGCGCGCCGATGGTCCGAACCTGGATGCTGAGTTCCCGGACGGCTGGCTGGAAAACAACCAGTTGACTCAGGCCGACTTCGCGCTGGAAGCGGAGTGGCTGACCCGAGTCGGTATCGTCTTTACTGCACGCTGAGTACCGGAATGCTCAGGCGCTCCAGCAGAGTCGCCTGAGCGCTTCGAGCGTTCTGGTTGCCGGTCGGCGTGCTGCGCACGTAACGCCCGTCAGGCTGCAACAGCCAGCTGTGAGTGTTGTCGGTCAGATAACTCTCCAGCTCCTTCTTCACTCGCAGGATCAACTTCTTGCCATCCACCGGGAAGCAGGTCTCGACACGCTTGTCGAGGTTGCGCTCCATCCAGTCGGCACTGGACAGGAACATCTGCTCGTCGCCGCCATTGAGGAAGTAGTAGACCCGCGTGTGCTCAAGGAAGCGACCGATGATCGAGCGCACCTGAATGTTGTGCGAGACACCAGCAATCCCCGGACGCAGGCAGCACATGCCACGCACCACCAGATCGATGCGAACGCCTGACTGACTGGCCTTGTAGAGCGCACGGATGATTTTCGGGTCGGTCAACGAGTTGAACTTGGCGATGATGTGCGCAGGCTTGCCGTCGAGCGCAAATTGCGTCTCGCGGGCAATCATGTCGAGCATGCCTTTCTTGAGCGTGAACGGCGCATGCAGCAGCTTCTTCATGCGCAGGATCTTGCCCATGCCGATCAACTGACTGAACAGCTTGCCGACGTCTTCGCACAAGGCATCGTCGGAGGTCAGCAGGCTGTAGTCGGTGTACAGACGGGCATTGGCCGCGTGGTAGTTACCGGTGCCCAAGTGCGCATAACGCACGATTTCACCGGCCTCGCGACGCAGGATCAGCATCATCTTGGAGTGGGTCTTGAAGCCGACCACACCATAGATCACCACCGCACCGGCCGCTTGCAGACGGCTGGCCAGTTGCAGGTTGGACTCTTCGTCGAAGCGGGCACGCAATTCGATCACCGCCGTGACTTCCTTGCCGTTACGCGCCGCATCGACCAGCGCATCAACGATTTCCGAGTTCGCGCCGCTACGGTACAGCGTTTGCCGCACGGCCAGCACATGCGGGTCTTTGGCGGCCTGACGCAGCATGTCGACAACCGGCGTGAAAGACTCGAAAGGGTGCAGCAACAGGATGTCCTGCTTGCTGACCACGCTGAAAATGTTCTCGCTGTTCTGCAGCAGCTTGGGAATCGCTGGCGTGAACGGCGGGTATTGCAGCTCCGGGTGGCTGTCCAGGCCGGTAATGCTGAACAGGCGCGTGAGGTTTACCGGGCCATTGACCTGATACAGCTCCGACTCGGTCAGGTTGAACTGCTTGAGCAGGTAATCCGACAGATGCTTGGGACAGGTGTCCGCCACTTCCAGACGCACCGCATCGCCGTAACGACGCGAGAACAGCTCGCCGCGAAGGGCGCGCGCCAGGTCTTCCACATCTTCGGAGTCCAGCGCCAGGTCGGCGTTACGGGTCAGACGGAACTGGTAGCAGCCCTTGACCTTCATGCCCTGGAACAGATCATCGGCATGAGCATGGATCATGGAGGACAGGAACACGTAGTTGTCGCCTACCCCGCCCACATCTTCCGGCACCTTGATAATGCGCGGCAGCAGACGCGGAGCCGGGATGATCGCAAGGCCCGAGTCGCGACCAAAGGCATCGATACCCTCCAGTTCAACGATGAAGTTCAGGCTCTTGTTGACCAGCAACGGGAACGGGTGCGTCGGGTCCAGGCCGATCGGGGTGATGATCGGCGCGATTTCATCGCGGAAATAGCGACGGACCCACGTCTTGAGCTTGGTCGTCCAGTAACGGCGACGAATGAACCGGACCTGATGTTTTTCCAGCTCCGGCAACAGAATGTCGTTGAGGATCGCGTATTGACGATCAACATGGCCATGAACCAGTTCACTGATGCGGGCCAATGCCTGATGCGGTTGCAGGCCATCGGCGCCCGCCTGTTCGCGTGCGAACGTGATCTGTTTCTTGAGGCCCGCGACACGAATCTCGAAGAACTCATCGAGGTTGCTGGAAAAGATCAGCAGAAACTTCAGCCGCTCCAGCAACGGATAGGACTCGTCCAGAGCCTGTTCCAATACCCGGATGTTGAACTGCAACTGCGACAGCTCGCGGTGGATATACAGGCTGCTATCGTCCAGATTCGGGATAGCAATGGCCGGCGCCACAGCAGCAGGCGCCTCAATGGCGGCTATAACTTCAGTTTCAGGCTCAACCACTGGCGTAGCCTCCTGAACATCGACTTCAACAGTGGCTTCGGTGAGTCCTTCGGTATTCATGAATGTTCCTGTGAGGCTATTGCCCTTTTAACAGTTGAGCGGCACGGACGGCGAAGTAAGTAAGAATGCCATCAGCACCCGCGCGTTTGAAGGCCGTAAGGGATTCGAGAATCACCCCCTCACTCAGCCAGCCATTCTGGATCGCAGCCATATGCATCGCATATTCGCCGCTCACCTGATAGACAAAAGTCGGGACCTTGAACTCATCCTTGACGCGATAAAGGATGTCCAGATAAGGCATGCCCGGTTTGACCATCACCATGTCCGCGCCTTCAGCCAGGTCGGCGGCCACTTCATGCAATGCTTCGTTACTGTTGGCCGGGTCCATCTGATAGGACGCCTTGTTGGCCTTGCCCAGGTTCAGTGAAGAACCTACCGCATCGCGGAACGGACCGTAATAGGCGCTGGCATATTTTGCCGAATAAGCCATGATCCGAACGTTGATGTGCCCGGCAAGTTCCAGCGCTTCACGAATGGCCTGGATGCGGCCATCCATCATGTCCGAAGGCGCGACCACCTGAGCACCGGCCTCGGCATGGGACAGCGCCTGCTTGACCAGTGCATCGACGGTGATGTCGTTCTGCACATAGCCTTCTTCATCAATGATGCCGTCCTGACCGTGGGTGGTGAACGGGTCCAACGCCACATCGGTGATCACACCCAGCTCCGGAAAGCGGTCACGCAATGCGCGGGTCGCACGCTGGGCGATACCGTCCGGGTTCCAGGCTTCAGCGCCATCCAGGGATTTTTTCTCAAGCGGCGTCACCGGGAACAATGCCAGCGCCGGAATTCCCAGGGCAACCCAGCCTTCGGCTTCCTGAAGCAACAGATCGATACTCAGGCGCTCGACGCCCGGCATCGAGGCAACAGCTTCACGACGGTTTTCACCATCGAGCACAAATACGGGAAGAATCAGGTCATCGACGGTCACTACGTTTTCGCGAACCAGTCGACGAGAAAAGTCGTCGCGACGATTACGACGCAGGCGAGTGAGAGGAAACAGGCGGTTTGCGGGGGTAAAGCTCACGGCGAGACTCCTGTAGCCCGCATACGCGGGCAAGCGCGACAGTTATAAGCCGCCATTATGACCAATGTGTGACAGTCATAGTGTGACCTGCGACCGGGGGCCGCAGAAAAGGCCTACAACGAGGATGGACTATTGTGGTTGTAGGAATCTTTAACGTCGAGACACATATCGACACTTTCATGATTGTCTTCGGCGAGTTAGGCTGCGCGTTCATTTCGCCAGCATCCAGACAATGCTCCAGAATTTCTTGAATGATTTCGGCTACTTTGCCCTCTTCCTGGGAACCTTCTTTGAAGGCGAGACCATCTTGGTTCTTGCCGGATTCCTGGCGTTCCGCGGATACATGGACCTCAACGTGGTCATCCTCGTGGCTTTCTGCGGAAGCTACGCGGGCGATCAGCTCTGGTACTACATGGGGCGCAGGCACGGCCGCAAACTGCTTGCACGCAAGCCACGATGGCAGCTCATGGGCGACAAGGCACTGAGGCTGGTACGCAAACACCCGGACATCTGGGTGCTGAGCTTCCGCTTCGTTTACGGCCTGCGAACGGTCATGCCCGTGGCCATCGGCATGTCCGGCTATCCGCCTTTGCGTTATCTGGTGCTCAACGGTATCGGTGCCGCGATCTGGGCTGCGGCCCTGGGTTCGGCGGCTTACCATTTCGGTGCCGTGATGGAAGGCCTGCTGGGCAACATCAAGAAGTACGAGCTTTGGGTCCTGGGTGGCCTGCTCCTGCTCGGCCTGGCCCTGTGGCTGCGCCGCCGCATCAAGAACGCCCGCATCGCACGCCAGGAAAAACTCTGCTGCGCATCGGCATCGGCGTCTGATGTAGAGGTCGAAGCGCCGGTCGATCTTCAGAAGAAGACGGACAGCAAGTAAGCGGCAAGCTACAAGCTTTAAGCCTCAAGCTTGTAGCTTGTAGCTTGTAGCTTGTAGCTTGTAGCTTGTAGCTAGCCTACTTTCCTCATTCCCCTTCCGTACAACACCACAATCGCCAGCAACGCAACGGCCTGAGCGCTGAGCGAATACGCATCGGCGTGAATGCCCAGCCAGTCGAACTCGAAGAAAGGCACCGGACGTGTACCGAAGATGCCGGCTTCCTGAAGTGCCTTGACGCCATGCCCGGCGAATACCACCGACAATGCACACAGCAGCGCAGCGTTGATACCGAAGAACAATGACAACGGCAGTTTTGCCGAACCGCGCAAGATCACCCACGCCAGACCGACAAGCAGCACCAGCGCAGTGGCACCGCCGGCCAATACCGCGTTGTGCCCGGCAGGTCCTGCCTGTAGCCACAGGGTTTCGTAGAACAGAATGACCTCGAACAGTTCTCGATAAACCGAGAAGAACGCCAACACTGCGAAACCAAAACGCCCGCCGCCACCGACCAGACTGCTTTTGACATAGTCCTGCCAGGCCGCGGCATGGCGACGGTCATGCATCCAGACGCCGAGCCACAGCACCATGACGCTGGCGAACAACGCCGTCGCGCCTTCCAGCAGTTCACGCTGGGCCCCGCTGACATCGATGACATAAGCCGCCAATGCCCATGTCGCCAGACCGGCCAACAGCGCCAACCCCCAACCCGCATTGACACTACGCACCGCCGATTGCTGCCCGGTGTTGCGCAGGAACGCCAGGATCGCAGCCAATACCAGAATCGCTTCCAGCCCTTCACGCAACAGAATCAGCAGGCCGGAGATGTAGCTCAGGGAGACACTCAGGCCATCGCTGCCCAGCAGGGCTGCGGACTCCTTGAGTTTGGCCTTGGCGGCCTCCAGTTTCTGGGCCGCCTGAGCCAGCGGCAGGCCGTCCTGCAATGACTGCCGATAAGCCATCAAGGCTTTTTCAGTGTCCTTGCGCACAGTGGCGTCGACGTTATCCAGCGAACTTTCAACCAGCTCGAAACCTTCCAGATAAGCCGCAACCGACAGGTCGTAAGCCTGTTCATGATCGCCAGCGCTGTACGCTGCCAGACTCTTGTCCAGCGTCGTACTGGTGTAATCGAGCAGTTGTGCCGGGCCACGCTGGACCTGCGGCGGTTGCGCACGCTGGGCACGGAATGTCGCGGCGGCTTCAGGGCCTTCGGCGGCGCTGACTTCCGCTGGCGTCTGACGAGCCAGATCCGCCAGATTGAAGGTCTTGGCGGGCGTGCTCACCGGCTGCGCACTGAAGCTGGCAATGTAGGTTGCGATATCCCAGCGCTGGCGGTCATCCAGTTGGTCGGCAAACGCTGGCATATCGGTGCCAGTGATCCCGAGCCCCAGGGTGTTGTAGATATCGTAAAGACTCAGGCGATCCAGCCGGGCTGCATCGCGCAGATTGGCAGGCGCAGGTGTCAGGCCAATGCCGGCCGGGCCATCGCCTGCACCGGTGTCGCCATGGCAGACCGAGCAGTTCTGCGCATACAGCGGCGCACCGCGAGCAGGGTCAGGTGTAATGATCGGTGCCTGACTGATTTCATAGGCAACCGCCAGCCTTGCCCCCAATTGTCGGGCCTGGCGGGCTACAAACGCGCCGTCTTGCCGCTTGATCACCGCCTCTTTCAGCGCGGCGACGCCCTGCTCCAGCGCATCGCGCTCGGCACGCTGCGGCAAGGCAACGATCAAGCCCTGCAACGCGCCGAGAAACTCGACCTGCTCCTGGTATTCAGGCTCATCAACGACCTTGCCATCCGCTACGGTGGCTGGATAGTCAGCACCAATGTAGTCAAGCAGATGCAGCGCCTGGGCAGCGCCATCGGCAGGGTCGGCCAGCAGACCGAAACTGCACAGCGCAAGCAGTGGCAGTAACAACCAGGCCATGAAACGGGAACGCGGGGGCATGAATAAATCTCGACAGGAATGCAATGCGCTGCATTGTTCCCTTCCATCCGCCCCGACTCAATACTCGGCCCCCATATTTGTGACAAAACATTACTAAAAGTCTGACGCAAGGTCACTGAGCCTCGGAAGCTCATGACAAGCCTGGGCAACGCAATGGTGAGCCGCCTGAAGCAATCACAGCCAATGCCATCAAAATGACATTGCCACTCCAAAAACCAAGCCTATAATCGCCCGGCTTTTTCCTGTTGATGGAAGAGACAAATACTCATGCAGCGCTTGTGCTGCTTGTCCAAATGGACTTACGTAGCCGCCTCCAAACCGTTTGGCCGGCTATCGATTTCTGGAAATCATCACCATGCCCTCCCGCTTCCTGACCGCACTAGCGCTGGTCGCCTCTGTCCACCTGGCAGGCTGCTCCGTCTTCCGTAGCTATGACTCGGAACTGAAGGAAACCAATCAGCAACTGGCCAGCGGCAATGTCGATGCAGCCCTCGGCACACTGGAAAAAAACAACAAAGGCGAAGACAAAGACCTGCTCTATTACTTCGAGAAAGGTGAGTTGCTGCGCTCCAAAGGTGATTTCGCCGGTAGCCAGGCTGCCTGGCGTACAGCCGATCAGGTCGTGTTCAAGTGGGAAGAATCGGTCAAGTTCGATACCGAAAAATACCTCGCCCAGTTCGGCAGCTTCCTGGTCAACGACAAGGTGCGTCGCTACGAAGGCTATGACTATGAAAAGGTCATGCTGACCACCCAGATGGCACTCAATCTGCTGGGCCAGAACGATTTCGACGGTGCCCGTACCGAAATCAAGAAGACTCACGAGCGTGAAGCCGTGATTGCCGACCTGCGCGACAAGGAATACCTCAAGAGCGAGCAGGCAGCCGAAAACAAGGGCATGAAAACCCAGTTCAAGGATCTGAAAGGCTACCCTGTCGAGTCACTGGACGCGCCAGAAGTCGTCGCCCTCAAGAACAGCTACCAGAGTGCGTTCAGTCATTATCTGGCCGGCTTTGTCTATGAAGCACTGGGGGAAAAAGACCTGGCAGCACCGGGCTATCGCAAGGCGGCAGAACTGCGTCCGAACACCCCGCTGCTGGAAAAATCCCTGGCCGATCTTGACGCGGCCGCCAGCAAGGATGGCAACAGCGAAGTACTGATCGTGATCCAGAGCGGCTTTGCTCCGGCCCGCGACTCGGTGAGCATCCCGTTGCCGCTGCCGATCAGCGGCAATCTGGTCATTACGCCGCTATCGTTCCCGGTCATCAAACCGGACACCGGAACCCCGGTCTTCAACCAGATAACCCTGGACGGCCAGCCGCTCAACCTGACGCTGCTCAACAGCACCACTGACATGTCGCGACGCGCCCTGCGCGACGACATGCCGGGCATCATTCTGCGCACCACCCTTCGCGCCATTACCCGTGGTGTCGCGCAAAAGCAGATCAACGACGTCAACCCGCTGGCCGGGCTGGCAGTCGGTATCGCTTCGGCCATCACCGAAGGCGCCGACACCCGCACCTGGCGCACCTTGCCGGACAACACTCTCGTGGCGCGACTGCGTCTGACTCAAGGCATGCATCAGGTCATACTGCCTGGCACGCTGGGAGGTACCCACGTGCAGGTCAAGGTCGATCAGCGCTATCAGGTCGTCACCCTGCGCGCCCTGGGCAATCAGGTATTCGCCAACAGCCTCGCGGCCCAGGTCACTCCGACGAATGTCCCGCAAGCCCTTGCTGTCAAACAACCCTGAACGGAGATACCCCATGCGTATCAAGATTTTCGGCGCGTTGGCGCTGGCCCTGCTAGCAGGCTGCGCAACCCCGCCACCTCCCGCTCCGGGCAGCGCAGCCAGTAAAGTGGTGGCTCTGGGCGACATTAAAAGCATTGAAGTCGGTGCCATGCGCGTGGCTCGGGAAAATGGCTTCCTGACCGTCAAGGCTCAGTTGACCAACACCAGCAGCCGTAACAAGACGATGTATTACCGCTTCGCCTGGCTGGGTAACGATGGCTTTCCTGTGGCGGACGAAGAAGCCTGGAAAAGCCTGATGCTGTATGGCTCGCAAAGCACCACACTGCCGGCTATCGCTCCAAATCCGCGGGCAACCGATTTCCGCATTGAAATCAACACGCCTTGATCCGCTCCCTATTTCGCTCAGATCAGAAGAGTCCACACATGCTGTTTACACGTATTTGCTCCATCGCCGTCCTGGCCGTTCTGGCCAGCGGTTGCGCCAATAACTCTCCGGTTCTTGGCAGCAAGAACATCAGCTACGGAGACACCAAGGCTGTCGAAACAATTACCAATGAGTTCGGCTCCACCGACCTGCAAATGATTGCCGAGAGCATGACCCGCTCACTGGCACAGTCCGGCATCCTGCAAGGTCGTCCGGTGGTTCAGGTCTACGACGTGAAGAACAAGACCAGCGAGTACATCGACACTCGCGAAATCACCACCTCCATCAAGACCCAACTGATGAAGAGCGGCGTAGCCCGTTTCGCCAGTGACAACACCGAAATGCAGAGCCAGGTCGATCAGCTCAAGCTGCAAAACCAGAGCGGCCTGTACAAGCAGAACACTGTCGCCAAGACCGGCAACATGATCGCGGCCAAATACCGCCTGGAAGGCTCGATCAGCTCCATCGTCAAGCGCAGCAACGATTACAAGGACGTCTTCTATAAATTCAGCCTGCAACTGATCGATGTCGAAAGCGGCCTGGCAGAGTGGATGGACGAGAAAGAAATCCGCAAGACCACGGAGCGTTAAGTGATGCGTGCATGGATTGGCATTATCGGCCTGGCCTGCGCCTTCTCGGCGCAGGCGGCCCCAAAGATCGCAGTGACAGGTATGGCCTATCAGGAACGTGTGGAGCAATACATCCACACCGTTTCGGCACACAGCAACTCGAAAGCCACTTACTACAGCGAAAGCGGCTCGTCGAGCTATGAAGAGTACGAAGCCCGCACCAGCTACATCGAACAGAGCGAGTTGCAGAAATTCAGCGGCGACATCAAGGGCGAGATCCTGAAGTCCGGGCTGTTCCAGCTGGTGCAGGGCACGCCCTACAAGACCGGCTCGAAAGAGGATGTCTACGACGTCATAGCACGCATCAAGAGCGGCCACTTCAAAGGCGCGGACTACGTATTGTTCGGCACATTGTCGGACATCGACTTCCGTCAGGACGTGGGCGAGATAGCCAACACCAACAGCTACTCGGCCATTATGGGCCTGACCGTAGTCGGTGATTTCAGCCTGATCAACACCCGTACCTATGAAATAACCTCGGCCTTTACCGCCATGGGCGAAAGCCAGGACACTAAGCTGGTCAACAGCCGGGACGTCAAGATTTCCCTGAACCGGGGTCGTGTGGTGCGTGATGCCTCAAAATCGATTGGTGTCGATGTAGCGCGTCAGTTGCGTGAGCAATTGCGCGGTGAAGTGGAATACACCGGCCAGCCGATACAGCAGAACCTGCCGAGAGACGAAGCGCCACGTATTTTGCGTTAAGGGCGGTAAGTGGAAAGCTGCAAGCTGCAAGCCTTTGACTTGTAGCTTGTAGCTTGTAGCTTTCAGCTTGCTACTTTCAGGCCGTCCCGCGATGAAGCGTCGCCAGAAAGCCCGCCGCCCCTACAAACAGGCTGGCGAAGGTGCGGTTCAGGCGGCGTTGTTGTTTCGGCGTTTTCAGCAGGCGCAACACGCGGGAAGCAAGCCCGGTGTAACCGGCCATGACCACCGAATCCACAACAACCATGGTCACCGCGATGATCATGTACTGGGCCAGCAACGGTTCGGCAGGGTTGATGAACTGCGGCAAGATCGCCAGCATGAACACCAGTGCCTTGGGGTTGCTGATATTGACCAGAAAGCCACGAAACACCAGGCTCAGCGGCTGACCCACAGGACGAACCGTCGACTCATCGGACAAATCCCCAGGCAACGCCCGCCATTGCTTGATACCCAGGTAAACCAGATAGGCCACGCCAAACCATTTGATCAGGTTGAATGCCAGCTCGGAGGCAGCCAATACGGCGCCCAGGCCCGCAGCGACAATCGCGATCTGCGCCACCAGTGCAATCTGCAGGCCCAGCGCATTCCAGTAGCCGCGCCAGAAACCGTATCGCAGGCCGCAGGACATCGACGCAATGGCGCCAGCCCCCGGAGACAGGCTGATAATCCAGCAGGCAGCAAAAAAAGCCAGCCACGTTTCAAGCGCCATCACACACCTCAAGCTAATCCGTCAGGCGCTAAATTAGTCTTTAGCGCATGAAGTAGCCAGAGAAAAACTTAGAAAAGCGCGTGCTCAGCGAGGACTGGCAGGGCGCGGCAGGTCCACCGCCGCGAAACGCTCCCATTGTCGGGTGTCGATCACATCGGCAGTGTCCAGCAACCAGCGCAATACCCGCATCGCAAGCTGCTGCTCAAGTGAGGCATAACGCGCCTGACCGGCCAGATTATGCTGCTCGTGGGGATCGCTGGGGCGATGATAAAGCTCGCCGGGCTCATACAGCCGCCATACGTAAGTCCATTCACGATTGCGCAGCGCCACGACCTTGCCCACCAGTTCCGGCCGATCATGCTGCAACTGGCTCTTGATGTCGTAAGGGAAAGGCCCGCGCTCCAGCAGGTCGGCCTCTTCGATACGAAAACCACCTTCACTGAATGCTTCATCACGATGCGTGGCCGCCGGATCGTACAGACAGGCCGAGAAACTGCGTCCGAAGTGAGCATGCCCGGCACTCACTCCAGCCAGGTCCAATAGCGTCGGGAACACGTCGATCAGCTCAACCAGTGCATCGCTGCGCTCGCCGCCAGCAAGGCCGGGACCGGCAACGATCAGCGGCGTACGCACCAGACATTCATCAACACCTGCTGGCCATTTTTCCACCAGCCCGAAGTCCCCCAGATATTCGCCGTGATCGGAGAAAAAGGTGACAAATGTATTGTCGGCACCGGTACTGGCTTGCAGCCCGTCGAGCAGCCGTCCGACATGGCTGTCGAGTCGCGAAATCATGCCGTAGTAGACCCCGCGAATCTCTCGCCACAGCTCCTCGGTCAGACGATCCCAGCCATGCCGCCGGGCGAGTTCGGCATAGAAGCCTGCTCGCGGGCCAGTGGCATGACGCGGCACCTCAACCGCTTCACGCGGGTATTGCGAAAACCAGGGTTGTTCCACGGCAAACGGCGGATGCGGAAAGATCAACGGGATATACAGCACCCAGGGTTTCGCGGGTGCGCCGTTCAGCCATTGCTCGGCAGTGCGGATCGTGGCCTCGTCAAAATCGACGACATCGCCAGGACGCTCGCCACGATAGTGAGCACGGGCCATCTCATCACGTTCCTGACCGTGATTCTTGCCCATGAAATCGGCAAGGCTGCTCAGTGCCGGATCGGCAAAACCGTGCTCGTCGAGTGACAGCTCGGCTGCTCCGGCAGCGAAGGTATCGCCCCGTGCGCCGGCATGGACCACGTGATAACCGCTTTCCTTGAAGCTGCGCAGAAAGTTGGGCTCCTGCTGGCCGAGCAGATACTGCAAGGAGCGATGGCCATTGACGTGGGGATAGCGCCCGGACAGAAACGACACCCGCGACGGCGAACAGACGCTGTGCTGGGTGAACGCCTCGCTGAAGCGCACACCACGCCCGGCGAGACGATCCAGGTGCGGAGTCTGCACCGGGCTGCGCGGGTTGAAACCCGGCAGGCAATCGACCCGCAACTGGTCTGCGACTATGACGATAAAGTTCGGCAGGCTCATCAGAAATCCTTGCGCACCTGCACGCCAAAGTAACGCTCGTCATCACGCGGCACCATGCGGGTAATGCCGCCAGTACTGGACGTCAGCAACGTGGCATAGGAGCGGTCAGCCAGATTGCGGCCCAGCAAGGCCACGCGCCAGCCCTGGTTGTAATCGGCCAGTGCCACGCTGGCATTCCAGATGCCATAAGAGCCCTGGCGGGTGTCGAGGTTCTGATCGAGGCTGTACTGCACTTCGCTCTGCCAGCTGTAATCGCTGCTCAGCTCCAGATCCAGACCGTTCTGCAGAGGAATGCTGTAGTCGGCGCGCACGTAACTTTTCCAGTCAGGCGCAAACGGCAAGGGCTTGCCGTTGACGTTGCAACTGGCCGCAGCCGCAGGCGGGCACTGGAAATCTTCGATGCGGGCCTGGGTATAAGCCAGCGCACCACTGAGTTTCAATTGCTGGGTGGCTTGCAGTGCCAGGTCCAGTTCAGCACCCTCGCTGCGAACGGAACCGGCATTGATCAGCCGAGTCACCGGCGAACCACCCACCTGGTCGAAAAAGTTGGCCTGATAGTTATCGAAATCACTACGGAATATCGCCAGGTTGGCGGTCAGGCGACGATCCAGCGCCGTGCTTTTCAGGCCGATCTCGTAGTTGTTCGAGGTTTCCGGATCAAGCGCCTCGGTGTCCAGATCGTACATCTGGAAATAGACGTTATAGGCCGGCCCTTTGTAGCCCCGCGAATAGGTGACGTAACCCGTGAGGTTTTCGTTGAAGTCGTGTTGCAGGCCCAATCGACCAGATACCCCGCTATCGCTGTGTGAACCGGACGAAGCGAAAGAAGGACGCATTGCCCGCAAGGTCAGCGGCGAAGTGGAAACCCGCTGGTGGTCGTACTCCACTTCGTCGCGAGTCAGGCGCAGGCCGATAATGGCACGCCAGTCATCCGTGAAATTCAAGGTGCTTTCGCCGAACAGCGCATAGCTGTCGTTGGTAGCGCTGAACTTGCCAGTGGCCGATTGCGCATTGCCCAGAGTGACCAGCCTCCTCAGATAGTCCTCTTTCGATTCGCCGTGATAGAGGTAGACCCCGGCGACATACTCGAAGAACTGCCCGGTGGGCGAAGCCAGCCGCAATTCCTGGCTGAACTGGTCGTAATCGACCTGACCGGTATCGTGCAATGCATCGACAGGCAGACCGGCGAGTCGGTCCTGATCCTGAGACTGATCGTTGTCCCAGCCGCGCCAGGCAGTGATCGACGTCAATGTATAAGCGCCCAGCGACCAGTCCAGTTGTGCCGACAGGCCTTTGTGGGTGTCCTCGGCATGAGTCCGGAAATCGTTCTGCACGTCGCGGTTGGTCGAGGTGGCCCGACCAGGTGCGAAGGATGTCGCGAAACTGCTGGTAGCCTGGTAAGGAACACCGTTTGGCACGGTATTCCTGGCTTCGGTGTAATCACCGATCAGGGTGACCCGCAGATTCTCGGAGGGGTCGAGCTGCAACTTGCCGCGCAGCCCTTTGGTACCGTAGCCATTGACGCTGTCGCCGTTGTAGTCGTTGCGTACATTGCCGTCGTAATCGGCCCACAAGGTACTCAGGGATGCCTTGACCGTATCGGTCAGCGCACCGCCCAGACCAAAGCGCAAGCGTTGTTCGTTGCCCTTGCCGAAAAACGAGTAATCGGCATAACCGCGTGTCTTTTCAGGGATGTCACGGCTGACCACGTTCAACACGCCAGCCGAAGCGTTACGACCGAACAGCGTGCCCTGAGGGCCACGCAGCACTTCGATGCGCTCCACTTCCATCAAGTCCAGGGTTGATTGACCGGGACGGCCATACACCACGCCATCGATCACGGTCGATACGCTGGGTTCGACACCCGGCGAAGTGGAGATGGTGCCAACGCCGCGTACAAACAGCGAAGTGTCCTTGCTCGACGCCGCAGTCCGGAAATTGAGGGTCGGGACCTGCTGCACAATGCTCGCCACACTGTTGCGGTTTTCTCGTTCGAGTTGTTCGCCATCGACCACGGAGACCGCAACCGGCACTTTCTGCAGGCTCGACTCGCGGCGTGTGGCCGTAACCGTAACGGCTTTCAGAGCAGTATCGGCCTGTTCTGCCTCAGGCTGGCTGGAGGACGCCGCCTGTGCCGGAGAAAACAGCGGCAGCAAGGTCAGTGCTGCAAGTGGGAGCAGGGAAAAAGGAGGCTTCATTGTTAAGGCTCATGCTAAGGCGTCGGCGAAACCTCCTGGGTGGTGGTAGCGGAGCGTGTTGCCCGGACGCGGCTAAGGTTATGCGTTTTTGATCTTTCCGCCCTGGCTCAAGGCCACCGGATAATGCCGGCCTGCACGTTGGGCGGTAGCCAGCGATGCGGGGCTGTTGTAGCAAGAGGCATCGGCAGCGGGAAATTCATTAATCGCATCACAGGCATGACTCAAAGGTCTGACCCATGGATTTACGCCAGCTTCGCCATTTCCTGGCCTTGGCCAACCACCTGAACTTCACCCGTGCAGCCGAAACCGCCTGCATCACTCAATCCGCTTTCAGCCGCAGCATTCAGGGGCTGGAAAACGAACTGGGTGGCCCGTTGGTAGAACGTGGCAGCCGTGGCGTGGTACTGACCGCCAAAGGCGAAGCATTGCGTGGACGTGCGACTCGCCTGCTGGCTGAGGCCAGTAACCTGCGTGACGAGATGGCCGCCGATGAGTCTTGCCCAGGCACCAGCCGCTTGAGTGTGGGGGTTGGCCCGCTGGTCTCGGCCCACCTGTTGCCTCAGGCACTGGCCAGCTTCGTCGGCGTGTTCCCGCAAACCGTCATGGAAGTGCGCGTGGACAAGCCGTCCAGCCTGCTGACGATGCTCGATGAAGGGCTGATCAGTTTTCTGGTGGCAGACCTGCGGCATATGGATATCGACACCCGCTATCTGGCCAGACCATTGCGCTTCCGGCGTTTCGGGTTGTTCTGTCGGGCCGGCCACCCGCTACTCGGCCATCCCGCCCCACACTTCCGGCAACTGGTGGATTACCCCCGTGCAGCCGCCATGCTGCCGCTGGAGCTACGCGGTCTGCTTCAGGAGCAATGGGGTTCAAAAGGACCGGCGCTGAATCTGGAAACCCAGTACAACGACCTGCTGCCCAAACTGGTGGCGTCGTCCGACAGCATCGGTGTCGCACAACTGGAGGTCATAGAATCCCTGACCGCCTCGGGCGCGTTCCAGCGCCTGCGCTGCCTCGATGAGCCGCTGTTGCTGCGCGATGGCGGCGCCTGCTTTGTCATCGTGCAGCGCGCCGATCAGCCTTTGAGCAACGAAGCCCGCTGCATGATCGAAACGCTGCTGGATATCGACGACTCCGGCAGCAGCGCCGCAGCCCGGCCAACTTACGAAGTGGCGCGTCAACTGGCGCTGTAGAAATCAGGGCTGCGCCTTGCCTTGAGCATCGTAGCGCGGCCATGGCGATGCGCCGTGACGAGCGATGGACTGCTCGACAAAACGCGGCTCAAGCCATTGGGTAACATCGAACTGCCGACGAACAAGGCGCAACTCATGGGCCTGGCGCAGGCTCTCTTCCAGGCTTGCCGTCAGAAAGCTGTCCAGCCGTGGCGAGGAGCGAAAACGCAGATCCGCGCCTTTGCTTTCTTCCTTCGCCAGCGCCACCGGAATGCCGCTGGCCTGCTCCTGACCCACCAGATATTGCTGGTAACCGACTGGCTCGGACAGGCTGCCAGCAATATCCACCAGCACATCGACCAGTGTCTGCGTGGCCTGCGGGTAACGGTCGATAAAGTCCTGAGTGGCCAGCGTGGTGCCCTGAACGGTGGCGTGTGGCGACAGTGTCTGAGTACTCAGCGGAATAGCCATGCCCTTGTCCCGCAAACTCAGTACGTTGAAATTCGACCAGGTCGCATCGACCTGGCCAGCCAGCAGTGCCGCCGCCGCGGCACTCCAGTCCAGGCTGGTGATTTTCAGGTCCTGCTCGCGCAAACCGGCCTCCGCCAGCAGGCGACCAAACGACAGTTGATCGGCTGTGCCGCGATAGAGAGCGACCCGTTTGCCTTTCAGGTCTTCGACTCGCGCAATGTTTGCCTCGGGGCGGCTGGCCAAGAACATATTGCTGCCACGCGACCCCATCAACACACGAGTCTTCAAGCCACCGGAACGACCGATAATCGCGGCCAGATCACCAAGGCCGACCACATCCAGTTGGCCATTGGCCAAAGCCTCGTTGATTGCCGGGCCTGCGCCACGGAAAAAGTGCCATTCGATGCGCGTACCGCGACTGGCGAAAGCCTCTTCCAACTGGTGCTGACGCTGGGCAATACCCAGCGCTCCCGGCGCGTAGGGTTTATTACGGGTACTCAAATCCGGCACGCCGATGCGAATCACTTCAGGAGCTTCTTCGGCCTGCACGGTTGCGATGCTCAGCCAAGCGCTCATCAACAGTAACAAGGATGCACTCAGGGCTCGCGATACGAAGCTCATGGCTGGATTCCATTCAACGGGTTGGCGGCTTGCGGACGCTGCTCTTCGAGCACGGCGGCGCGACGTACCCGACGAATCGCCGGGAAATAGTCCGAAACGGCAAGGTGCTGGGTGCTGCGATTATCCCAGATTGCCGCACAACCGGCCTGCCAGCGCCAGCGGACCTGAAAGGCAGGGTTTTCCAGATGCTGGAACAGCAGATCCAGAATGGCCCGCGATTCATGCGAGGAAAGCCCGACGATATGTGAGGTAAAGGCACGATTGATGAACAGCGAAGGCCGCCCGGAAACCGGATGACGGCGCACGACCGGGTGGCGCGTGGGTGGCGGCAGCCTGAGCAGGTTGTCGAGTATGCCCGGCTGCTCCAGCTTGCTTGCATAGTCGAACGCGGGGAAAACACTATGAATCGCTTCCAGCCTGTCCAATAACCCGCGCAGCGGTTCGGACAATGCCTGATAGGCGGCTTCGGTATCGACCCATAGCGTGTCGCCACCCACCTCGGGAATGGTTTCGGCATGCAGCACGCCGTATTTCAACGGACGTTCGGCAAAGGTCACATCGGCATGCCAGGTATCGTTGGCGCCCTTGCGCGATTCGTCGTAGTTGAAAACCACGAGTTCCTGAGTGTCGGCGTGCGCCTGAAAGGTCGGATGCACATGCAGCTCACCGAGCCGCGCAGCGAAGTCGCGCTGCTGCAAGGCTGTCCATTGCTGATGTGGGAAGAACAATACCTTGTGACGCACCAGAGCCGCTTCGACCAGCGCCAGTTGCCGGTCATCCAGGGCTTGCAGCTGGATGCCATCGACCCGCGCGCCCAACAAGGGGTTGAGCCGTGTGATGTGGCCCTGAAGATCGTCTTGAATAACCGCAGGCTGCATGTTTCACCCTCTCGAATCCAAACAGAGGGTCACGACTCTAGGCAGGCAAGGCCATGAACAACCAATGCATTGCAGGTCTGGAAGTCATGCAGTGGCCGAATGCAGGTTCGGGGCGAATTCATTCGCGAATGAATTCGCTCCTACGCTGCCGAGCCTGCCGCTATTTCGCTTCGCCGGTCGGCCTCTCGGCAATCACCTGTGGCAATACATCGCTGCCACGCCAGCGGCGAACCGCTTTCTGGAAGAACTGGCTGTTCGGCACCTGCACCAGTGCGCCACCTGTCTCGGGCATTTCGATCAGGGTGGTGAACATCAGGTTGATGGCAACAACCCGGCCTTT
Organism: Pseudomonas sp. FG43; assembly: GCF_057809175.1. NCBI lineage: Bacteria > Pseudomonadati > Pseudomonadota > Gammaproteobacteria > Pseudomonadales > Pseudomonadaceae > Pseudomonas > Pseudomonas sp. FG43. The sequence goes on along the minus strand of NZ_JBMDJL010000021.1, from coordinate 61,156 downwards.
GACGCCCGGCTTGTCCAGCGTCTCGACCAGCTCAACCACATCGCCGATGCGAAAAGGGCCGATGGTGAAGATCAGGATGGCGCAGAGCAGGTTTGAGAGCACACTCCACATGGCGAAGAACGCGACAGCCGCAACCGCGACAAAGCCTGACAGCGCAGTCCACAGCACAGTGGCGGAAACACCGAGCCGGCCCAGCACGAAGACAAACGCGCTGCCCATGATCAACCAGCGCAAACCGCCACGGACCGGCACCAGAAGTTCAGGTGGCAGCGGGTAGCGTTCGCCCAGCCCGGTCAGAAAACGGCCTATCAAGCGCTGCAACACGTAACCCGCCAGCAGGATCAACAGGATCTGTATGCCCAGCCAGAGCGGTTCGATCCAGTAGGCCGTCAGCGGCAACCCGAAAAATTCCATCAGCCCCTCACTTCAATTACGACAACGCTTCCAGCTCGGCCTGCATCGACTCAAGCAGTTCCAGCGCTTCCATCCAGGCCTCTTCCAGTTCGGACTCCCGTGTTTTCAGCTTGGCTTGCTCTGCCAGCAGATCACGCAGCTTGTCCTTGTTGGCAGCCTCGTAGTTGGTGCTGTCAGCCAGAGCTTCTTCGACCTTGGCCAGTTTCTCGTGCAAGGTTCCCAGTTCACGCTCAAGCTTGTCGGCTTCGCGTTTGTGGGGAGCCAGTTGCTGACGCAAGGCTGCTGCCTGCTGACGCTGGGCTTTCTTGTCGGTCTTGTCGGCGTTGACCGGCGTGTTGCTGACCGGCGCATTACGCAGGCGGTAATCGGCCAGCCAGCGCGTGTAGTCATCCAGGTCGCCATCGAACTCCTGAACCCGGCCATCGGCGACCAGCAGGAAATCATCGGTGGTGCTCTTGAGCAAATGCCGGTCGTGGGAAACCACCAGCACCGCGCCACTGAACTCCTGCAAGGCCATGGTCAGCGCCAGGCGCATTTCCAGGTCCAGGTGGTTGGTCGGTTCGTCGAGCAGCAACAGGTTAGGTTTTTCCCAGGCAATCAGGGCCAGCGCCAGACGCGCCTTTTCACCACCGGAGAAGTTCACCACCGGCTCGTCCAGACGAGCGCCACGGAAGTCGAAGCCACCCAGGAAGTCGCGCAACGTCTGTTCACGCTCTGTCGGTGCCAGACGCTGCAAGTGCAGCAAGGGGTTGGCCTTGGCATCCAGAGAGTCGAGCTGATGCTGGGCAAAATAGCCAACCGTCAGGTTCTCGCCACGCACCAGACGGCCACCCAACGGCTCAAGCTCACCGGCGAGGTTCTTGATCAGTGTCGATTTACCCGCGCCGTTAGGCCCCAGCAAACCGATGCGGGCACCGGGCGTCAGTTGCAGTTTGACCTTCTCCAGGATGGTCTTTTCGCCATAGCCCAGACGTGCTTCGGACAGGTCCAGCAACGGGCTGGAGATTTTGTCGGATTCACGGAAAACGAAGTTGAACGGCGAGTCCACATGCGCGGCGGACAGCTCTTCCATGCGCTCAAGGGCCTTGATCCGGCTCTGCGCCTGACGGGCCTTGGTGGCCTGAGCCTTGAAACGTGCGATGTATTTTTCCATGTGCGCACGTTGCGCCTGCTGCTTCTCGTAAGCCTGTTGCTGCTGGGCCAGACGTTCGGCACGGGCGCGCTCGAAGGCGCTGTAACCACCGCGATAAAGCGTGATCTTGCGTTGTTCGACGTGGGCGATGTGATCGACCACCGCGTCGAGGAAATCACGGTCGTGGGAAATCAGCAGCAAGGTGCCGGGATAGCTCTTGAGCCAGTCTTCCAGCCACAGAATGGCGTCGAGGTCCAAGTGGTTGGTCGGCTCATCGAGCAGCAGCAGATCCGAAGGGCACATCAGGGCTTGCGCCAGGTTCAGGCGCATCCTCCAGCCACCGGAGAAACTGCCGACCTGACGCTCCATCTGCTCGTTGGTGAACCCCAGGCCCGCCAGCAATTTGCGCGCACGGGCATCGGCGGTGTAACCATCGGCGCTGTCGAGTTCGGCATGCAGACGCGCCTGGGCAGCACCGTCCTGGGCCGCTTCGGCTTCAGCGAGCTGACGCTGAACCTCACGCAGCCGCAGGTCGCCGTCCAGGACATAATCAACACCCAGACGCTCAAGGGTATCGACCTCCTGACGCATGTGCGCAATGCGCCAATCGGCAGGCAGCAGACAATCACCGGAGTCAGGCGTCAACTCACCACGCAACAAGGCGAAGAGGCTGGATTTGCCGGCGCCGTTGGCACCGATCAGGCCGGCTTTCTGGCCGGCGTGCAGGGTCAGCTCGGCGTCTTCTAGCAGACGTTGCGGACCACGCTGTAAGGTAAGGCTTTGAAGTCGAATCATAATGGCGGCGGAGTCTACCAGCTTCGTCTCAAACAGGTAGCTCACTATGCCTTCTGACCTTTGGAGTTTCACCCTCGATTTCTATGCCAGGCCCGGTGTCGAGCAAGCATGCTTGCGCCTGCAAACCAACGGGGCCAATGTCTGCATGGTGCTTTGTGGTGTCTGGCTGGGCAAACGTGGCGTGAAATGTGATGCGCAGCGATTACAGGAAATCGGACAGTTGGCGACGCCATGGCACGATGAAGTGGTGCGCCCTCTCAGAGAATTACGTACGCAATGGCGTAACGCGGCACAAACCGATGCATCGCTGGGCGCATTGCGCGAGCGAGTGAAAACACTGGAGCTGGAAGCCGAGCAGCAGTTGCTCGTGAGATTGCAGGCACTGACACAGGACTGGTCAGTTGAGGAAGCAGATGACTTGCAGCGCTGGCTGGACGGGTTATCCGCAGAGGCAGCCGGCAAGAACCGCGACGCGCTGCATGTGCTGCGCGTCGCGGCGGACCAGCCTTAGGACCCGCTGGTTGGCGTGACGCTATTGGCGGTCGATGGCGCTGGCGCTGCTGGAGCCGGTGTTGCTGCGGCGGCTGGAGCAGGCTTGGCTGCCGGAGCTGGCGTTGCCGGTTTCGCGGCGGCTGCTTTTACCGCCGGCTTGGCAGCAGGTTTGGCTGCTGGTTTTGCGGCGGGCTTGGCTGCCGGTTTGGCTGCGGCCTTGGCTGGTGCTTTAGCCGCTGGTTTTGCCGCACTGCTCGCAGCAGGTTTGGCCGCTGCTGCCGGGGCTTTGGTCGCCGCTGGCTTGGCAGCAGGTTTGGCAACCGGCTTGGCGGCCGTTTTTGCAGCGGCTGGTTTGGCCGCAGCGGTTTTGGCCACAGCTTTCACTGGAGCCTTGGCGGCTGCCGGTTTTGCAGCAACCGGCTTGGCCGCAGCTGGAGCTTTCGCGGCTGCTGGCTTGGCAGCAGCTGGAGCCTTGGCGGCAGGTGCCTTGGCCACAGTTTTCCTGGCGGCAGCCGGAGCCTTCGCAGGTGCAGCAGGCTTGGCCTCACGCGAGGTCAGAACCTTGCTGACGGCTTCCTTGACACGACCAACACCCTGGGCAAGTTTAAGGCTCTCTTGAGCGTCGCGCTTGAGTTGCAGAATGTAGGTGCGGGTTTCGGTCTGGCGATCCTTGAGTGCGTCGAGCAAGTCTTCAAGTTCTGCAACGGCACTCTTGGCCTTGGTCTGCGCCTTTGCCTTGCCGGCAGCAGCAGCGTCCTGCAACTTGGTGCGAGACTTGTGCAGTTTTTCCTGTGCTTTACCGCGTTGTTTTTCAAGCTTGGCGAGCAGTTTCTCGGCATCAGCCAAGGCTTGAGAGCAGGCGTCTTCCAGATGTTCGAGCAAGCTGCTCGAAAGATGTTGGAGCAGATGCAATGGAGTGTTTACTGGCTTCTTTTTGGCCGACATGACTTACCTCCTGGCTGACGAAATTGCGGCCCATACTAGACCTCTGTCCGAAGCGCCGCTAGGGCATCTTGACAGCTTCAGATGCACCCTGTTGCATACGACAACAAATGATTAACGCAACTGTTGCAGGAGCAATACGAAATTCACTTGCCCAGAGCCATCACCGCAAGCCCTTGCACTGGCATAATCGCTGACTTCCCAGGCCGGAGAGCATTCATGTCGCGCTACCTGTTAACGTCGTTGTTCCTCTTGATTCCCCTGGCACACGCCGGCGAAACCACTCCGGCGAAGGACTCCCACGACCTTGCTTACAGCCTGGGCGCAAGCCTGGGTGAGCGTCTGCATCAGGAGGTCCCGGACCTTGACCTGACGGCGCTGGTGGAAGGTTTGAAGCAGGCCTATCAGGGCAAGCCTCTGGCGCTCAAGCAAGAGCGTATTGATCAGATTCTCAGAGAGCATGACGCGGCATTGGCGCAAGCCGAAGCTTCAGGCACCGATTCACAGAGCGAAGCAGCCCTGAGCGCGGAGCGTCGCTTCATGGACAGCGAAAAAGCCAAGCCCGGCGTGAAGACGCTGGCCGACGGTATTCTGATGACCGAGCTGACACCCGGGACGGGGCCAAAACCTGAAGCCAATGGCCGGGTGGAAGTCCGCTATGTCGGCCGCTTGCCCGACGGCACGATCTTCGATCAGAGCACGCAGCCGCAGTGGTTTCGACTCGACAGCGTAATCAGTGGCTGGACCACGGCCCTGCAAGGCATGCCCGTGGGCGCGAAATGGCGTCTGGTGATTCCTTCTGCGCAGGCATATGGCGCAGAAGGCGCAGGCGATCTGATCGACCCGTTCACGCCGCTGGTCTTTGAAATCGAGCTGGTCGCCGTTTCGCAGTAACGGCAGAGACAGAAATGCGAAAGGGTGCGAACGCACCCTTGGCAATACACATTCCCCCGAAAACGACAGGAGCAGGTCAGGCCTGAGAGGCCGCCTCTTCCTTGTGGGAGTTGTGCAGGACTTCGATCAGGCAGTCTTCAAGCTCGAAGCGCTCATGCAACAGACCACCCAGCTTCTTGAACTCGTTGGCAAAGACTACGCCATCCGAGCAATCGCCTTTTTCACAGTGATCGTTGAAAGTCAGAGCAAGCTTGGTGATACCTTCCAGACGGGGATAGATCGTATCGGCCAGTTCAAGCCCGCGCTCATCGTTGAACGCCTGGGCTTCGCTGTTCAGTTGCTCATAGATCTCGAAATGACCGGCTGAAACGTAGTCGACCAGAATTTCACAAAACTTCAGCAGTGCCCCACGATCCGCGGCCAGCAACTCTGGCGTATCGCCGAGAGCGTCATAGGCTCGAACCAATTCATGGCGGTCCTGCAACCAGCGGTCAATCAGCAGATTGACACCGCCCCAGCGTTCCTGAGCATTACGACAACTTTCCAGCATGATGTTCTCTCTTCCCTTAAGGGGCATGCGGTCCTGTGCTGGCCTTACAGTATCGCAAGAACCTAGCCTGATGAAAGCGTCAGGACAGCATACTCCCAATGACGCGTGCGGCTCAGATTATGCCCGCACGCCAAGGCCATCAAGGTACGCAGGAGAGAAAGTTCATACAAGCGTTTAATACCCTCTGCCACCACCCGTGGACATCCAGCGATGTAACCCACTGAAAATTGGATACAACGCCAGCAAGCTCAGGATCACAAAAGCCAGCAGGCTCCACTCGGGAAGGGTGATACCGAACAGGGACCAATTGATTTCGGCGCATAGATAAGTGTCGTTACGCAGCCGTTCACCCACGCCCTCGAGCGACAGTGCATTGATCACATATTCATGTCGGCCAATGATGGAGCCCAACTCTTCGGCAGATGCCGTTTGCAGCCATATCTGAACCCCCGCCACCAGGACGCCGGTCAGCGACAGCAACAGCAGGGCCAGGCAATAACGGCGCCAACCGGTTTCCTGCGGACCATGAACAGCCGCCACCAGACAAAGCAGGCCACACGCGACAATGATGGTTCGCTGCAAGAGGCAAAGGATGCAGGGGAGCAAGCCGAACGCACGCTGCAAGTAGATGGTGGTACCGATGATCAGTGCACTTGCGATGAATGCCAGGAAGAACAAGGAACGGGTGCGGGCCAGATACATGGCTAATCCGTAACGATATGACGAAGACAGTTACGGTAGAGGAAAGCACGCAACGCTTTCAAGGCGACAAAGTACAGACGTTTCGCTGTTTACAGTGGAAATAAAACACCAGAGAAAGAAGATTCTTTACTGATCACTGTAGGAGCAATCCAAGCCACTGCGAAAGAAAACCAAGCGGCTTGAATTGACCATGTTTTTCAGGCTGAAAGCCCTGAAGCAGGGCTTTCATGGCGCTGGATTCAGTTGCTGCTCAATGCCGGAAGCGGACGCGCCAGAAAACGCTCATCAAGCATTCCCAGACCTTCCTGGAACAGTTGATTGCTGCGATCGGTATCGCCCATCTGTGCCAGCAGCCGCGCCAGTTCGGCACAGGTTTCGGGATTGCGCTGCAACCGCAGGCTGCTTTCCAGATAATCACGGGCCTTGCCCCACAGACGGGATTGCAGACAAATACGCCCCAGGCTCAGCAACAGGCTCGGGTCATCGGGATGATGCTTGAGCCAGCCTTCGGCAGCCTGCAACTGTTTCGATTCGTCGCTGCCGCGCACCAGACCGTAAAGCCTGGCCAAGTGGCTGTTGTAGTCCTTCTTGAGCGCAGTGCGCAGCACCTCTTCGGCCTGGGCCTCGGCCCCCAGACGACGCAACTGCTCGGCATAAGCCAGCACCAGTTGCGGCTCCTGTCTTTGCGCGGAGGTCAGGCCTTTCCAGGCTTTTTCCAGTGAAGGCAGGCCGGTCGGCTCGCCGTCACCTTCCTCGCGATACGCGGCCAGGGTGAGGTTCTCGCCCCAGGCACGGCGCTCCAGCTCGGCCAGTTCCCTGGGCGGCAGCACCTTGTCCTTGCGCAACTCGGGCATCAGCCGGATCAGATCGGACCAATCGCCCCGCTGCTGATAAAGGCGCTGTAACTGGCGCAGCACCTGCGGATTGTGTGGATGACGTTCATGCATGGCCTGAAGGGTGCTCAACGCCCCGTCGGTATCGCCCCGGTCCTGTTGCAGTTGCGCATGACTCAATGCAATTGCCAGCTCCGCCTGCGGCTGACGCTCAAGCGCACGCTCCAGCAGGTTGTCACTTTCATCGTAGCGACCCTGCTCGTTGGCGGCACGCGCCGCACCCAGGTAGTAGAGCAGCGGCTGGGGATCAGACTCGGCGGCGCGATGCAGATGACGCTGCGCGCTGGCCCAGCGGCCTTCGGCAAGATCCATCTGTCCCTGTTCGATTGCCAGTTGCACCCGACGGCTGCGGTTACGGCGCGACCATGGGTTGACCACGCCCCCGGATGTCGTGAGCAGCGTGATCAGTAACCGGGCAATGAAGATCAACAGCACAAGCGCCACGAGCAGGCCAAGAGTCGCCCACAGACTCGATTCATAGCGGAAGTTCTGATAGGCGATCAATACGTAGCCGGAGTGTTCGGCAATGGCGATGCCGATCAGCGCTGCAATAGCGACGGCAATGAACAGCAGCAGGTAGGCGCGCTTCATGGGCTGATCCCCCGAACCTCGGCAGGCTGGCTTGATGCATGACGACGCTCAAGGTAGGCCTGGACTGCGCTCAGGCTCTGCGCCAGATCCGGCGTCACCACCGAAACAGGCTCTTTGATCAGGGTATCCAGACGCTCGCCGATCACCTTGCTCTGCGGCTCATCCTGATTGAAGTTGGCCAGCAGGACGCCTTTGGCTTCCAGCAGAGCCTGGGTATACACCTTCGGCTCGCCATTGAGTGCAGCCCATTGCGCCTGTTCCAGCGCCAGACTCAGTGCCAGACGGACCTGCGCCAGACTCTGGCCGGCCAGTACCGGACGAATGTCCTTGTCGGCGTTGAAGTCGATACGGAAGTAATGGGAAATGTGATTCCACCAGCGGGACCAGTAACTGTCGTCGTTCTTGTCCGTGGCCAGCCCCAACAGCGGCTCGCCTTTATCTTCGTATTCGGGCGCCAGACGGTTGAGCTGCACCGACTGGTCGCGCAACGCCGCCAGTTGCAGGAACAGCCCCGTGCGATCCGGCTGCTCGATACTGCGCAACGCCGCCAGGCTCTTGGCCAATTGTTCACGGGCAGCAAACGAACCCGGATCATCCTGCTCACGCAGGATCTCATCGGCTCCCTGCACCAGCGCCTGGGCACTGTTGATATCCTGCAACGCCGACAGGCGCAGGCTGGCAAGGCGCAGCAGATGCTCGGCCTCGGCCAGACGCCAGTCCTTGCGGCTGGCACCCAGCACGGTTTCCAGACGCTGGCTCAGGCGCTGCTGATCCCCCTGCAATTGCGCGACCAGACGACGGCTGTCTTCCAGTTGGTCTGCAGGAGGAAACTGAGCAAGACGGGCGCTCAATTGCTGGTCATTCTGGGTCAGGGCCAGGGTCTGCTCGGCAATGTTTTCAACCTGTCCTCGCTGCTGCAAGTGACCGGCCTGCAACATGCGCAGTTGCCATACCCCCCAACCGGCGACGGCAACGCCTGCAACACCAAGCAGCAAGGCCAGGATCACCAGACCGTTGCTGCGATTACCCGGACGCAAGGGGCGCACTGGATCGGGTGTGGATGTCGATGTTTTCAACACCGATTCTTCATCTTTTGGCAAGGCTGTTTCGCTCACGTATCCATCCTTTGCATTTGGGCGTAGTAGCGTAAACGACAACTCGTCGATCAATACGCCTTGACGACAGGCTGAGGCTGATCCTGCAACGCTGCCAGCAATGCCGCGGCGTTGGCGCCACGACAATCAACCACGTTTTGAGCCCCGGCGGCACGCGCCATTTCGGCGACCCGGGGGCTCGGTACAAACAAAGGCAACACGGCCAGTTTCGGCCACGCATTGCCTGCTAACTGGAGCAGATGTTCAAAACCCTGCCCACTGCTGACCACCAGCCCGTTCAAGCGTTCCGATTCGACGCGCTGAGAAAGGGTCGAAGGCGGGTACTGTGGCAGAAAACGACGATACAACGGCAGGTAGTCGACACTAACACCTTGCTCGCGCAGACGCTCAGCCAATAGCTCGCGCCCTTCATCACCGCGCATGATCAGCACACGGCTGCCCGGGATGTCGATAGCCTCCTGCAATTTGGGCAGCTCAAGCAAGGCCTCGCTGTCATCCCCATGCTCGGGCCAGCTCACACCGATCAAACCATAGTCCAGCAGAATCTGCCCTGTCGCCGCGCCCACACTGAACCAGGGCTGGATGAAGGGTTGCGGCCAGATTTCATCGATCAGTTCCAGCCCAAGCCGGGCGGCGGGCTTGCTGACGACAATCACAGCGCTATAGAGAGGCAGGTCGAAAATCATCGAGCGTTGCGCAGGTGTTATCGGCAACGGCTCGATTTCAAGCAAAGGCAGACTGCTGCTGAACACGCCGGTCTCGGCCAGGGCCTTGGCCAGTGCTGCCGACTCTTCGGCGGGACGGGTCAGCAACAGACGCCAGGTACTCATTCTTCTCGAGCCTCGCCATAGACAGCCTGAAGAATCTTGCCCGCCCCCTGGGCCAACAAGTCTTCGGCAACCTGGATACCCAACGCCTGAGCCGATGTCTGCGGGGCGCGCGCCTCGGCATGCAGCAACAGGCCGCCTGACGGATCACCCACCAGACCGCGCAACCATACCTGATCGCCTTCCAGCACGGCGTAGCAGGCGATAGGCACCTGACAACCACCGTTGAGGTGCTTGTTCAGCGCACGCTCGGCAATCACGCGCACGGCGGTGTCGCCATGATGCAGCGGCGCAAGCAATGCGTGAATTTCAGTATCGGCGCTGCGGCACTCGATCCCGACGGCGCCCTGCCCTCCGGCAGGCAGGCTGTCATCGACGCTGATGGCCGAGGTGATTCGGTCTTCAAAGCCCAGACGGATCAGGCCGGCAGCCGCAAGAATGATCGCGTCGTACTCTCCGGCATCCAGCTTGGCCAGCCGAGTATTGACGTTACCGCGCAGAAACCGGATTTCCAGGTCTGGACGACGTGTCAGCAACTGAGCCTGACGCCGCAGGCTGGAAGTGCCCACGATGCTGCCAGCAGGAAGCTGCTCCAGACTGCTGAACGTATTGGAAACAAACGCATCACGCGGGTCTTCGCGCTCGCAGATGCAGAACAGCCCGAGGCCTTCGGGGAAATCCATCGGCACATCTTTCATCGAGTGCACGGCGATATCGGCTTCGTTTTCCAGAAGAGCCGTTTCCAGTTCCTTGACGAACAGGCCTTTGCCGCCGATTTTCGACAGCGGGGAGTCGAGCAACTTGTCGCCACGGCTGACCATAGGCACCAGAGTCACGATCAACCCCGGATGAGCCTGCTCAAGCCGGGCTTTGACATATTCGGCCTGCCAGAGGGCCAGCGCACTTTTACGGGTGGCAATGCGGATTTCGCGAGAGGACATGAATCAATCCGTGCTTGATAGATGCGACGGATAATAACAGCACAACCTGAACGACTTCAGCGCTGACTCAAAAAGTAAAAACGGCTTCATGACCCGGATCAACGAAACGACAGTGGCTAAAGCGCGACCCGCCTGAAATCGGGGCCTCCACAACGGCAACTCTCTGTGGACAGGAACCGGCTCGACATCCTGCAAGCCTTCCGGCGAGCGCAGCCACTTTTTCGTACCTAAAGCTGTTGCATCATCTTGCGCACCCCGGCGACATGCCGGCGGCTGACGATCAAGGCGTCGCCATTGAGCCCCTTGAGGAACAACTGGAAATGCCCCAGCGGCGTGCGCTGCAAACGCTCGATCCGCTCCCGTGCCACCAGCGCATTGCGATGGATACGCACGAATCGATCACCGAACTCGTCTTCCAGCGCCTTGAGCGGCTCATCCAGCAATACTTCGCCGCCTTCATGACGCAGAGTGACGTACTTGTGGTCGGCAATGAAGAAGATCACCTGATCCAGCGGGATCAGTTCAATGCCTTTGCGGGTTCGCGCACTGATATGGCTGCGCGGACCGTTGCCACTTTCGGCAGCCGGGCGGGTCATCGCTGCCAACTGCACGCGATTGGGTCGCTCGGCTTTTCTCAGTGCCTCGAGAAGATTCTCGGGGCGGACAGGTTTGACCAGATAACCGACCGCACTGACCTGAAAGGCATCCAGTGCAAATTCGTCGTGCGCAGTACAAAAGACAACTGCGGGCGGGGTTTCACGCTCGCACAGTTTCGCCGCGACCTGAAGACCGTCGAGACCCGGCATGCGGATATCGAGCAGCACGACATCTGGCTTGAGGTTTTCAATCAGCGCCAAAGCTTCTTCGCCATTGGTAGCGCTGGGTTCAAGTACCCTGTAACCCTCGATTTCACCGACCAATCGGCTCAGTCGCTCGCGGGCCAGGGGTTCGTCATCAACGATCAGGACATTCATATTGCTCTGGCTTCCTGCGTGAGTCTCGCACAAGGATAGCGTAGACAGGTGTAGTGACGACCGTCACGGCGCTCCACGCTCAGACTGGCGTGCGGGCCAAAAAGTGCCGTAATGCGTGCACCTATATTCAACAGGGCCTGTTGAGTACCGTTGGAAGTCTGCCGTGTGGCAACTTCTTCATAGGGATTGCTGACACACAATATGAACTCCCCCCCTTCATAGTCTGCCTCGACTGTGACTATGCCCCCTTCGATACGCGGGGCAATGCCATAGATCAAAGCGTTTTCCAGCAATGGCTGCAAGGTCAACTGGGGAATAGGCAAATCATCAGGAATTGCGCTCACCCTCCAATCCAACTGTAGACGCTCGCCGAGACGATATTGCTCAATCGACAAATATCGTTTCGCCAACGCCAGCTCCTCATGCCATGTCACCAGCGTTCCGGGCTTGGCGAGGCTGGCCCGAAACAGATCCGACAGATCCAGAACGGCCTGCTCGGCCTTGACCGGATTACTGGCCACCAGGCTGGCAATACTGTTGAGCGTGTTGAACAGAAAATGCGGACGAATCCGTGCCTGAAGCGATTCGATCCTGGCCTGTAGCTCACCCTGCTGTTGCTTGCGCCACTGACTCTGCAAATAAAAATAGCGCAACATCAGCGCCGACATGATCAACGCGATCAACGAATAGCGGATATAGCGCTCAACCATGCTGCCCGGCGAGATCCTGCCGGTCAGTTGGCAGACATCCGTCACCGCCGCACACAACAAGGTTAGCCCGACTACCAGCAAACAGCTGAGAATACCGGCAAGGCCTGCGGGCAGGCGTGCCAGCCAGGGACGCAACGCGCACAGCAAGGCCGCCGACAACAAGACGATCCATTGCACGAACATGGACATCAGCGCCAGACAGACCCAGTCGAACGCCGGGCGCATGGGCTCAAGCAGCACCATGACCAGCACCAGCAACTCGGCCAGTACGACGAGCACCAGCAAGGTCTGCGGCAGGCACAGTTCGGGCAGGAAAAAGTCTTTGCCGGGATCGGTTTTGACTTTGGGATTCAAAGGGTCTTTTCGCATAGGCTCAGTCTCAGCCCTGGCATCGTCAGCGGCAAGCCATCCGAGAATAAAAAAGCAACAACCTGTTATCATCACCAGCGCCCTTGTGCCAAGAACCGGGCACGCCACTTTCAGCAGAGCAACGAGCAAATCTCCATGAGCACCGACAAGACCAACCAGTCCTGGGGCGGCCGTTTCAGTGAGCCCGTCGACGCCTTCGTCGCGCGCTTCACCGCTTCCGTCACCTTTGATCAACGCCTGTATCGTCACGACATCATGGGCTCCATCGCCCACGCAACGATGCTTGCCCATGTCGGCGTACTGACCGAAGCCGAACGCGATACCATCATCGATGGCCTGAAAACCATCCAGAGCGAGATCGAGGCTGGCAGTTTCGAGTGGCGCGTCGATCTGGAAGACGTGCACATGAACATCGAAGCGCGTCTGACCGACCGCATCGGCATCACCGGCAAGAAGCTGCACACCGGCCGTAGCCGCAACGATCAGGTCGCCACCGATATCCGCCTGTGGCTGCGTGACGAAATCGACCTGATCCTGAGCGAAATCACCCGCCTGCAAAAAGGGCTGCTGGAACAGGCCGAGCGTGAAGCCGAAACCATCATGCCGGGCTTCACTCACCTGCAGACCGCCCAGCCAGTGACGTTCGGTCACCACATGCTGGCCTGGTTCGAGATGCTCAGCCGTGACTACGAGCGCCTGGTCGACTGCCGCAAGCGCCTGAACCGCATGCCACTGGGCAGCGCCGCGCTGGCGGGCACCACGTACCCGATCGACCGCGAACTGACCTGCAAGCTGCTGGGTTTCGACGCTGTAGGCGGCAACTCGCTGGACGGCGTCTCGGATCGCGACTTCGCCATCGAGTTCTGTTCTGCCGCTTCGGTTGCGATGATGCACCTGTCGCGTTTCTCCGAAGAGCTGGTGCTCTGGACCAGTGCCCAGTTCCAGTTCATCGACCTTCCGGACCGCTTCTGCACGGGCAGTTCGATCATGCCGCAGAAGAAGAACCCGGACGTCCCGGAGCTGGTTCGCGGCAAGAGCGGCCGCGTGTTCGGCGCACTGATGGGCTTGCTGACCCTGATGAAAGGCCAGCCGCTGGCCTACAACAAGGACAATCAGGAAGACAAGGAGCCGCTGTTCGACGCAGCCGACACCTTGCGCGACTCCCTGCGCGCCTTCGCCGACATGATCCCGGCCATCAAGCCAAAGCACGCCATCATGCGTGAAGCCGCGCTGCGGGGTTTCTCCACTGCCACCGACCTGGCCGACTATCTGGTGCGTCGCGGCCTGCCATTCCGCGACTGCCACGAAATCGTGGGCCATGCCGTGAAGTACGGCGTGGAAACCGGCAAGGATCTGGCAGAAATGAGCCTGGAAGAGCTTCGTAAATTCAGCGATCAGATCGAACAGGACGTGTTCGCCGTACTGACGCTGGAAGGCTCGGTCAATGCACGTAACCACATCGGCGGTACAGCTCCGGAGCAAGTCCGGGCTGCCGTGGCTCGTGGTCAGGCGCTGTTGGCCAGCCGTTAAAAAGGGTCGCCGTCGCGGCCTGGCCTGCCGGGCCGCGACGAGGCAAGACGATATCTACCCGGCCTTACGCGCCACCGCCTGCACACGCGCCAGGAATGCTGGCCACTCAGCATCCCTGTCGGCCGCTACCCGCTGCACATTCGGATTGAGCGCCAGACGCTCAAGCAGGGCACGCGCCCCCGGCATATCCCGCAACAGATCCATCCCGAACAACTTCTCTGCAACTTGCTGGGCAAGGTCAACGCTGTAAAGAAAATACAGATCCGCCAGGGTGAACTTCTCGCCTGCTACATAGGGTGCGAAACGAGCACGCTGGGCCAGGGCCTGGAATCCCTTGAGCAGGTCCCGGCGCGCCTTGGCCTTGATGTCTTCAGGGGTGGGCCGGCAACCGAAGAGGGCTTCGACGTAACACAACCGCGCCGGCAACTCGATATACAGCTCGATTTCCTTGGCGATGGTCCATACCTGGGCACGAGAGAACGGGTCCTCGGGGAGCAGCGCCCGGCCGGGTTGGGTTTCCTCGATGTAGCGCAGGATGACATCAGTCTCACTGATGAAACCCTGTCCGGTTTCCAGTATCGGCACCTTGCCTCGGGCACTGATTGCCAGTACCTCGGGATTCTGGCATCCATGCAGCGCAACCATTTCAAAGGGTAACTGCTTCTCCAGCAGAGCCAGCTTGACCATATTGAAATAATTGCTTGCGGCAAAACCATAAAGCTTCAGCACGTCGGCCTCCTTGACCATTAAGTTGTTTGTGGCGTTACTTTTATATATTTTTCCAACTGTGTCAGTGGGTTAAGCACTCCTCACGCAACTTAAAGACGGTTCTGACAGGCAGGCTTCACCGAAGCCGACACGGGCAAAAGAATCCAGTTAAACTGCCAGCCTTCACTGAGGACTTACCATGACCGACCCAATCGATAACGATGAAGAAGAGTTCACCGCATCGACTCTGATCGAAGCGATTGAAAACCAGATCGAGGCAGATAACCCGCCAGCCGCCAAGGCCACCTACAACAAGCTGACCCTGGTCGGTTATGAGCGTGAAGATATTCTTGAGCTGATGGCGCATGTACTGGCAATCGAGATCGATGCCATGCTCGAAGAAGACCGGCCATTCAATACCCAATGGTATGAAACCGCCTTGCGCGCCTTGCCGGAACTGCCGCCAGAGGCCTGACTTCGATATTCCTGCAAGAGATATGCTGCAAAGACTCCAGCCTCTGGCTACACTGCAAAAGCCCCTCTGCCACTCAACACCCTGGGGCTTTCCTGCAAGCTGGCGTTAACGGTCATACAGAACCGACGTGTCACACAGCCTTGTCGATTCTGTAACCCTCACGACCCAGCCAACTACAAAAAGTCTGGAGTCCTTATGTCGTATACCCCTGAGCTGGTTGCCGAACTGGAAATCCTCGCACTGTTCAACCTGGGCAACACCCAGGAAGGCCTCAAAGTCCACCATGTAGCAGCCCCGACAGCCATTGCTGCTGCAAAAAGACTCTTTGCAAAAGGCCTCACCACCCAAGTCGATGGTGGCTATCTGACGAGCCTCGGGCTTGAAGCTGCCGAGCATGCTCAATCGCTGCTGACCATCCTGAACGTCTCCGAAGAGGCTGCCTGAAAAAGACGCCGGGCCTGCCAGTGCAAACAAAAAGGTGCAGCAGGCCCTCCATTTATGGGAATGTACGCCGATAGAAAACCGGCGCCAGAATAATAACCCGACCGTTCATGTATCCTCTCGGCTGTAGTCTTCTTCGCCATCTGCTGACCACTTCAACGCCTGCGCAGGCCAGATGCTTGAGTTGCGATGACGCGAAATCTTGAAATTCGTCCCGACCTGGATGAGGGTATCGACCGCAAGGTACTCAGCCAGTTACGTAACCGCTTCCTGACTCTCAATGACGGGCGGTATGCGCGCGCCATGGAAGGGCTCTCGACTCGTCAACAGGGTGTCCTGACGCTGTTGCCCCTGTGCTTTCACGTCAATCACCCCTTGCTTCCGGGCTATGTTTCCAGCAGCACGCCAGCGGGCGTTTCCCATTACGAACCCGATGCCCAGGCACTGGCAGAAGCTCAGCGGCTGACCCGTTCCTTTTCCTATAAAGCCCGCCACGGCAATCCGCCCCAGCCCATTCATGGCCTGTTCCTGATGGGCAGCCTCGGAACGCTGGCGCAGGCCGAGCAAAGCGATATGGACGTCTGGGTCTGCCACGACTCGGAGCTTGCACCAGAAGCCATCGCCGAACTGCGCAAGAAGTGCCAGGCGCTGGAAACCTGGGCGGCATCCATGGGAGCAGAAGCGCATTTCTTTCTGATCGACCCGCAACGTTTCCGGGTCGGGGATCGCGACACCCAGCTCAGTTCCGACGATTGCGGCACAAGCCAGCACTATCTCCTGCTGGATGAGTTCTACCGCACCGCCATCTGGCTCGCCGGTCGCACGCCCATGTGGTGGCTGGTGCCGGTCTATGAAGAAGAACGCTACGCCGAGTACACCCACACGCTGCTGTCCAAGCGCTTCATCCGCGCCGACGAAGTACTCGACCTTGGCCCCATGACCCATATTCCACCGGGGGAATTCATCGGGGCGGGGCTTTGGCAACTGTTCAAAGGCATCGAATCGCCCTACAAGTCCGTCCTCAAGCTGTTACTGATCGAGGTCTACTCCAGCGAGCACCCAAGCGTTCAGTGCCTGAGCCTGCGCTTCAAACAGGCCGTATTCGCCAACCAGCTGGATCTGGACGAACTTGATCCTTACATGGTCGTGTACCAGAGGATCGAAGAGCACTTGCAGGCCCGCAACGAAGCGGAACGCCTGGAGCTGGTACGTCGCAGCCTGTACCTGAAGGTCAACAAGAAGCTCACTGGCCCGGCCCGTCAGCGCAGCAATAGCTGGCAGCGATTGCTGCTGGAGCGCCTGACCAGGGAATGGGGCTGGGATGAGCGCCAACTGGCGCTGCTCGACAGCCGCAGCCAGTGGAAAGTCCGCCAGGTGGCCCATGAACGCCGGTCACTGGTCAACGAACTGAATTACAGCTATCGCTTCCTGGTGCAGTTCGCACGTACGCAAAACGCGCCAAACGCCATTACAGCCCGTGACGTCAGTGTGCTGGGCCGACGCTTGTATGCTGCGTTCGAGCGCAAGGCAGGCAAGGTCGAGTTCATCAATCCCGGCATCGCTCCCGATCTGGCGGAAGACACCCTGACCCTGGTAAACGCCCCCAACAAGCGCGAACCGGGGAAAAACCAGTGGGCCTTGTACAACGGCAACCTTGGGGCACAGGAATGGCAAAGCTTCTCGCCCATCAAGCGCAGCCGGGAATTGCTTGAACTACTGACCTGGTGCCATCGCAACGGCGTGATTGACACCACCACCCGCCTGGCCTTGCACCCTGGCGCCAGCGACCTGAGCGAGCTTGAACTGTTCAACCTGCTGGGAGCCCTGCAACAGACAATCCCCTTGCCACTGAACGAAGTCAGCGACGAGCACCTGCTCAAACCCAGTGTGCCCAACGAGATACTCCTGCTGGTGAACGTGGGCGTCGATCCGCTCAGGCACCATCGTGACCTGAATATCCTGATGACGACCGAGCGTACCGACTCGCTCAGTTATGCTGGCGTGCGGGAGAATCTGGTGCTGACGCTGGACCAGATCACCCTCAACAGCTGGAACGAAACACTGGTCAGCCGCTACGACGGGCCTTACGCCTTGCTCGACTGCATGAGCGAGCTGCTCAGCAATCTGCCCGAGGGCGAGGCCCAGCCGCGCATACGTGTGCGCTGTTTCTGCCACAACCGTGCGCCGGCCATTGCGCAGCGGGTCGAGGAACTGATCAATACCGCGCAGTTGCTGCTCGCCAGAGGCCTGAACCATCGCTACCTGATTCAAGTGCAGCAGCAGTATCACGTACTGAAGATGATTCCCGGTCAAGTGGGCCATGTAGTGGTCAACAGCCTGTCAGGGCTGTTCAATTATCTGGGCGAAGAGTCACCGCGCTACAGCCCGTTGCATCTGGACCCGCAAGCCCTGGACGATCACGACCTGGCGCTGATCCTGCCCTATGGGCAGCCGGAGTGCATTCAGGTGTTCTATCGGGTCAACGAACCGGACGCCGACCTCTATGTGCTCGACGAACACAACGCGCTCTGGCACCAGCGCTTGCCGTATCACGACGAACAGAGCCTTTTGCTGCCCTTGCAGCGCTTCTTCCATTCACTGGTTTACCGGCGCGGCGCATCGCTGCCACTGGATAACCCGGCAGAACCTGTCTTGCTGGACATGCTTTATTACCAGGTATTGCCGTCCGGCGCAGGCCGCGCCCGGCGCATCGAACCCCGCACCGCGCCGACCGCTGCGGACAAGCCGTTCTATGACGTGCAAGCGATTATCGAAGAGACCTCACCGGGCCAGATGAACGTCACGCTGTATTGCGACAACAGCGAGTTTTCCGAACTGGAACATGGCGACCAGCTGTTTGCCGTGGTAGCCCAGCAGATCCTCGAACGCCGCCGCGAACCGCAACGCTACCGCTGCTACATCACCGACCTCGACCTCTCCGGCCTGCTGGATGACGGCCACGGGCAAAGCATCCTGTTCCTGCGCCACAAGGCAGAGCTGGAAAAGGCCCTGAATGAGGAAATGGAGAAGAGCAGTAGGTAAGCTGCAAGCTGCAAGTCAAAAGCTTGAGGCTTACAGCTTAAAACTTACAGCTTCCCCTACAAATACTCCCCTGCCGCCTCCGGCTGATATTCCACCGCCAGCAGGGTGAGTTTGAGTGTTTTGCCGCCCGGCGCGGGCCAGTCGATGTGTTGGCCGACCTGCAAGCCCAGCAGGGCCGAGCCTATGGGCGCCAGCACCGAAACCGTGCCTTCGGCACCCGCGTCCTGCGGGTAGACCAGCTTGAGGTGATAATCCTTGCCACTGCCCTCTTCACGGCAATGCACACGCGAGTTCATGGTGACCAACCCGGCAGGCACTTCATCGTGACCGACGATCTGTTCGGCGCGGTCCAGTTCGGCCTGCAAGGCCTCGATGCCGGGGCTGGACACCGTCTGACTATCGATAAGGCGCTCAAGGCGCTGTACATCGAGCCGGGTGAGGATGATGGAAGGTGTGGTGTTCATGGTTCAGGCAGTCTCCTTTCTTCTGCGCAACAAAAGCAAAACCCCGCCGATACGGCGGGGTTTTGACAAGCCCCTCTATCTAGAGAAGCAGGTTCTGACATTAACATCAGCCAATAAATACACAACCCGACGGGGCGTTAACCCGCGATGCGGTTTTCCTGGGCAAGCTCTCTGCGCTGATCGGCATCAAGGCGAATCTGACGCCGGCGCTCGTCATCGGCCGAACGCCATTCACGAATGTCTTCTACATGACGAAAACAGCCCAGACAGACTTTTTGCTCATCAAGCCGACACAGGCTGACACATGGCGAAGGCACGGCCGGGCTGACGTTGCTGTACAGCGGCTTGGGTGGTCGTGCGGGTGCAGTGTTATCGGTCACGGTCAGATCTCGTCGAAATCCAGCTCGACGCCAGCCTGCTCCTGAGTGATGCGTACCAGCATCTCGCTCAGCAACTCGTCGCTGCTGTCGCACACCCAACGGCTGGTTTCTTCGTCGTAGTCAAAATGAAAGCCGCCCGAGCGCGCTGCCAGCCAGAGCTGACGCAATGGCTCCTGGCGGCTGAAAATGAGCTGAGTGCCGTTCTCGAACTTTACGGTCAGTACGCCAGCAGAGTTTTCAAGGTCCAGGTCCAGATCGCTCTCGTCGAAAATGTCTTCCAGCGCTTGCTGGGTAGCATCCACCAGATCGTGAAAGCGGGCTTCGGTCAAACTCATTACGGGAACCTCGAAAAAATATCTGCTTATGGCACAGGGTCGCAAGATACGGACGCCGCACGGCAAATGCAAAACATACCCGCCAGACGCGCCCTGCAGCAGCTCATATGTAACGATAACGTCAAAGGCCCGCCGGACGGGTGGGCACCTGCATAGGCAAGCCGCCGGGTGGCCGGTATACTCGGGCGCAATTAATGCTTTTACAAAGGATTTCGCCATGAAGCGCCTGATCTCTTCGCTTGCTGCGCTCGTCGCGGTCGCTTGTCTTGTCACTGCGTGCGGCCAGAAAGGCCCGCTCTACCTGCCTGATGACACCAAATCATCCGACGAACAAGCCAAATCGCAATCGCACAAGCATCTTTAAGGGAATTACATGGACGCCTTCAACTACCGCGACGGTGAGCTGTTCGCGGAAGGAGTAGCATTGTCTGCCATTGCCGAGCGTTTCGGCACGCCGACCTATGTCTACTCCCGCGCTCACATCGAAGCGCAATACCGTGCCTACGCCGACGCCCTGAGCGGCATGCCGCATCTGGTGTGCTTCGCCGTAAAAGCCAACTCCAACCTGGGCGTACTCAATGTCCTGGCGCGTCTGGGCGCCGGTTTCGACATCGTGTCCCGTGGCGAACTGGAGCGTGTGCTGGCAGCCGGTGGCAAAGCCGAAAAGATCGTATTCTCCGGCGTCGGCAAGACCCGAGACGACATGCGCCGCGCCCTTGAAGTCGGCGTGCATTGCTTCAACGTCGAGTCCACTGACGAACTCGAACGCCTGCAAGTCGTGGCTGCCGAGCTGAATGTCCGTGCGCCGATCTCCCTGCGCGTCAACCCGGACGTGGATGCAGGCACTCACCCGTACATTTCCACGGGCCTCAAAGAGAACAAGTTCGGCATCGCCATCGCGGACGCCGAAGACGTCTACGTTCGCGCCTCGCAGTTGCCGAACCTGGAAGTGCTGGGTGTCGACTGCCATATCGGCTCGCAACTGACCACTCTGGAACCCTTCATCGATGCACTGGATCGCTTGCTCGATCTGGTGGATCGTCTTGGCGACTGCGGCATTCACTTGCGTCACATCGACCTGGGCGGCGGCCTGGGCGTTCGTTATCGCGATGAAGAGCCACCGCTGGCGGCTGACTACATCAAGACCGTGCGCGAGCGCCTTGCCGGGCGTGACCTGGGGCTGATGTTCGAGCCGGGCCGCTTCATCGTGGCCAATGCGGGCGTGTTGCTGACTCAGGTCGAGTACCTCAAGCACACCGAGCACAAGGACTTCGCCATCGTCGATGCGGCCATGAACGACCTGATTCGCCCGGCGCTGTATCAGGCCTGGATGGATGTCACTGCCGTGCGCCCACGCGATGGCGCAGCACGTACCTATGACATCGTCGGCCCGATCTGCGAAACCGGTGATTTTCTGGCCAAGAGCCGCGAACTGGCTCTGGCTGAAGGCGATTTGCTGGCTGTTCACTCGGCCGGCGCCTATGGTTTTGTCATGAGCTCGAACTACAACACGCGCGGCCGTACTGCCGAAGTGTTGGTCGATGGTTCACAAGCCTTTGAAGTGCGCCGTCGCGAAACCGTGACCGAGCTGTTCGCTGGCGAAAGCCTGCTGCCGGAGTAAACCCATGCTGCTGCGTTTTACCAAGATGCATGGGCTGGGTAATGACTTCATGGTCCTGGACCTGGTGAGTCAGCACGCTCATATCTTGCCCAAGCACGCCAAACAATGGGGCGACCGCCACACCGGCATCGGTTTCGACCAGTTGCTGATCGTCGAAGCGCCCAGCAATCCGGACGTGGATTTCCGTTATCGGATCTTCAACTCCGATGGCTCCGAAGTGGAGCAGTGCGGCAACGGTGCCCGCTGCTTCGCCCGCTTCGTGCTGGACAAGCGCCTGACAGCCAAACGCCAGATCCGTGTCGAGACCAAGAGCGGCATCATCGAGCTGGATGTCCGCAACGACGGGCAGATCAGTGTCGACATGGGGCCGCCACGCCTGACCCCGCAAGAGATTCCGTTCACGGCTCCTGCCCAGGCGCTGAGCTACGACGTCGATGTCGACGGGCAGAACGTCGAGCTGGCCGCTGTTTCCATGGGCAACCCCCATGCGGTCCTGCGGGTGGACGACATCAACGGTGCGCCGGTGCATGAACTGGGTCCGAAGATCGAACATCACCCGCGCTTCCCGGCACGGGTCAATGTGGGCTTTCTTCACGTCATCGATCGCCAGCGTGCGCAACTGCGCGTCTGGGAGCGCGGCGCAGGGGAAACCCAGGCCTGCGGCACCGGCGCTTGCGCTGCGGCCGTCGCAGCCATCAGCCAGGGATGGATGGATTCACCTCTGTTGATCGACTTGCCCGGCGGGCGCTTGTCCATCGAGTGGGCAGGCCCTGGGCATCCTGTCATGATGACTGGCCCGGCAGTACGGGTTTACGAAGGCCAAGTTCGTCTATGAGTGAGCAAATGCGATGACAGATCAGCCTCCGGCTTCAACCAGCAACACCAGCGAATCGCCTGCCGATAGCGCAGTGCCAAACCTTGAAGCAGAGGCGGTTATCGCTTTCCTGCTCAAACAACCGGACTTCTTCGCCGAACACGACGAGTTACTGGTGTCGATGCGTATCCCTCACCAGCGCGGCGATACTGTCTCGCTGGTCGAGCGTCAGCTCAAATTGCTGCGTGAACGCAATATCGAAATGCGTCATCGACTCTCGCAGTTGATGGATGTTGCCCGCGACAACGATCGTCTGTTCGAGAAAACCCGGCGCCTCAACCTCGCCATGATGGACGCCACCAGCCTGGATGAACTCATCATTGCGGTGGAAGACAGCCTGCGTCAGGAGTTCAAGGTGCCTTTTGTCAGCCTTGTCCTGTTCAGTGACAACCCCATGCCGGTCGGCCGTTGGGTAAGCAGTGCCGACGCACAGAAAGCCATTGGCGGCCTGATTGGCGAGAAAACAGTGTGCGGCGCATTGCGCGAGCATGAACTGACCTTCCTGTTCGGCAACGAACAAAGCAAGGAAGTGGGCTCCACCGCAATCGTGACCCTGAATCATCTGGGCCTGCACGGTGTACTCGCCATCGGCAGCCGCGACCCGCAGCACTATAAAAGCTCGGTCGGCACCCTGTTCCTCAGCTATATCGCTGACGTGCTGAGCCGCTTGCTGCCACGCTTCACTCACTCGCTACGCTCGGTTCGCTAGGCATGGAACAGCATCTGGACGCCTACTGCACTCACCTGCGCAGTGAGCGTCAGGTGTCGCCCCACACGCTGGAAGCCTACCGGCGCGACTTGAACAAAGTCCTCGAATTCAGCAAGAAAGCCAATATCTCAAGCTGGGTGGACCTGGATATCCAGCACCTGCGCAGCTTCATTGCCCGCCAGCATCAGCAAGGCCAGTCCTCACGAAGCCTGGCGCGCATGCTGTCGGCAGTGCGCGGGCTCTATAAGTACCTGTGCCGCGAAGGCCTGTGCGAGCACGACCCCGCCAATGGTCTTGCGCCTCCCAAAGGCGAGCGGCGACTGCCCAAGACCCTCGACACCGACCGCACAGCGCAACTTCTCGATGGCGCAGTCGAGGATGATTTTCTGGCTCATCGTGATCAGGCCATCCTTGAACTGCTGTATTCCTCAGGGCTGCGACTGTCGGAGCTTACGAGCCTGAACCTCGACCAGCTGGACCTGAGCGACGGACTGGTCCAGGTGCTCGGCAAAGGCAGCAAGACGCGCGTGCTTCCGGTGGGCAGCAAAGCCCGTCAGGCACTGGAAACCTGGCTGCCCCTGCGCGCCCTGGCCAACCCGCAGGACGACGCAGTATTCGTCAGCCAGCAAGGCAAACGCCTTGGCCCACGAGCGATCCAGAAGCGTGTCAAGACCGCCGGAGAACGAGAGCTGGGACAAAACCTGCACCCGCACATGCTGCGTCACTCATTTGCGAGCCATCTGCTGGAGTCCTCGCAGGACCTGCGCGCCGTGCAGGAACTGCTCGGCCATGCCGACATCAAGACCACACAAATCTATACCCACCTGGACTTTCAACATCTGGCCAGCGTGTACGACAGCGCCCACCCCCGCGCCAGACGCAAAGGATCTGCCGATGATTAAGCTCATTACTTTCGATCTCGATGACACGTTATGGGACACGGCCCCGGCCATCGCCAGTGCCGAAACGGTACTGCGCAACTGGCTGGGCGAGCATGCGCCCAGGCTCGGACCATTGCCGATCGAACACTTGTGGGAAATCCGCTCACGCCTGGTCGAAGCCGAGCCGACCCTCAAGCACCGCATCAGCGCCCTGAGACGACGGGTACTGTTTCATGCCCTGCAAGACGCAGGATACGGCTCCTGCGAAGCACAGGACCTGGCCGAAAAGAGTTTTGAAGTGTTCCTGCATGCCCGGCATCAGGTGCAGATATTCCCAGAGGTGCAACCGACCCTGGAAATCCTCGCCAAGACCTTCACCCTGGGCGTCATTACCAACGGCAATGCCGATGTGCGTCGCCTGGGTCTGGCGGACTACTTCACCTTCGCGCTATGCGCCGAAGACCTGGGCATCGGCAAACCCGATCCCGCGCCGTTTCTGGAAGCGCTCAAACGTGGCAACAGCGACGCCAGCAACGCCGTCCATATCGGCGACCACCCCAGCGACGATATAGAAGGCGCGCAGCGCGCCGGCATGCGAGCCATCTGGTACAACCCGCAAGGCAAGACCTGGGAAGCCGACAGACTGCCCGATGCAGAGATTGACAACCTGAACCAGTTGCCCGAGATCCTGAAACGACTGTAGCGAATTCATTCGCTCCTACAAAACCATCGCCCAAGAAAAAGCCCGCAGCGACAGCGGGCTTTTTCTCATACAGTCATTGCCCCCTTAGATAGGGCGGCTACCGTATTTGTTGTCTGGCTTCTTGGGCGGATCGGCGACCACATTGGCCTCCACTTCCTGCACCTTGCCACCACGAGCGAGGAATTCTTCCATCGCACGGGCCAGAGCATCACGCTCTTTGTTCTTGGCTTCTACGCTGGGCAGCTCATCGACCGAAACAGCAGCCTTGGACTTGCCCTTGGCAGGTGTAGCCGAGACTTCAGCACCATCATCAGAGTCGGCAGCGTCGTCTTCAGGAGCAGCAGCAAGCTCCTCGCCGTCTTCCTCACCTTCCAGATCGTCTACCAGATCGTCGTTATCGTTGTCGTCGTCGCTCATGTTCTACCTCATGACTTGCGAAAGCAGATTAGTTATAGCCCAACAGCCTCAAAAATCGAAGGCTGTCGGAAAAAATTCAACAACCACTGAAAACAGTAGTCATGTCCATTCACCCTGAAGGGTTGCAAGAACATTGCGAGCACCGCCAACCTCTCGATGCTCACCCAAATAAACACCTTGCCAGGTGCCCAACGCCAATCGCCCAGCCGTTACCGGTAAAACCAACTGGCAGCCTAACAAACTGGCCTTGAAATGCGCCGGCAAATCGTCAGGACCTTCGTCGTTATGTTCATATCCGTCAGTACCCTCTGGGACCAGACGGCTGAAAAAGCGCTCGAAATCACGACGTACCGCCGGGTCGGCATTCTCGTTGACGGTCAACGAGGCCGAGGTATGTTGCAGCCACAAATGCAGCAATCCGACTCGACAACCACGCAGCTCAGGCAAGCCTGCCAGTATCTCGTCCGTCACCAGATGAAACCCGCGAGGCCTTGCCCGGAGGGTGATTCTGGATTGATGCCACATACCGTTCTCCGCACGTTCGGCGCGCATTCTAACTCGACTGAGAAAAAAGCAAAGCGCGCAATAAACAAGCCGCTCCCGCAAGTTAACGATCATCTCTGTGGCAACGTTACAACCATTGCACCGATATGCCCGAATCATTGACAGCAGCACAGACAATGGAATCTGGAATACTCATATGGTTCACAAAACACGGATAAAAAAAATGCCCGGAGACCGGGCATTTCTTTCTGCAGCTACGGCTAATTACAAGTTGTAGCCACGCTCATTGTGTTGCGCAAGGTCCAGACCCACAGACTCTTCTTCATCGGTAACACGCAGACCAATCACAACGTCCAGCACCTTGAGGATGATGAAGGTCACGATCGCGGTGTAAACCACGGTGAAGGCTACGCCTTTGAACTGAATCCAGACTTGAGCGCCGATGTCGGTCACAGTACCGAAACCGCCCAGTGCAGGAGCCGCGAACACACCGGTCAGGATCGCACCGACGATACCGCCGACACCGTGAACGCCGAATGCATCCAGGGAGTCATCGTAGCCCAGCTTGCGTTTCAGGCTGGTGGCGCAGAAGAAGCAGATCACGCCAGACGCCAGACCGATGATCAGGGCACCCATCGGGCCTGCGGTACCGGCAGCCGGAGTGATGGCAACCAGACCGGCAACCACGCCCGAAGCGATACCCAGGGCGCTTGGCTTGCCGTGAGTCAGCCACTCGGCGAACATCCAGCCCAGAGCAGCAGCAGCGGTAGCGATCTGGGTAACCAGCATGGCCATACCGGCAGTGCCGTTTGCAGCAGCAGCGGAACCGGCGTTGAAACCGAACCAACCGATCCACAGCATGGCTGCGCCGATCAGGGTGTAACCCAGGTTGTGCGGAGCCATCGGAGTGGTCGGGAAACCTTTACGCTTGCCCAGTACCAGACAGGCAACCAGACCAGCCACACCAGCGTTGATGTGAACGACGGTGCCGCCTGCGAAGTCCAGAACGCCCCAGTCCCACATCAGGCCACCGACACCACCCCAGACCATGTGGGCGATTGGTGCGTAGACCAGAGTGAACCAGATACCCATGAAGATCAGCATCGCGGAGAACTTCATGCGTTCTGCGAAAGCACCGACAATCAGGGCCGGAGTGATGATGGCGAAGGTCATCTGGAAGGTGACGAACACTGCTTCAGGGAACAGGGCCGCAGAACCGGTGATGCTGGAAGGCGTGATGCCCGCCAGGAACGCCTTGCCCAGACCGCCGAAGAAGGAGTTGAAGTTGACGACGCCAGCTTCCATACCAGTAGTGTCGAACGCAAGGCTGTAGCCGTAAACGACCCACAGGATGCTGATCAGACCAGTGATAGCGAAGCACTGCATCATCACGGAAAGAATGTTTTTGGAGCGGACCATGCCGCCGTAGAACAAGGCAAGACCCGGAATGGTCATGAACAGTACCAGAGCGGTAGCTGTCAGCATCCAGGCTGTGTCACCTGAGTTGAGAACAGGGGCTGCCACTTCGTCTGCCGCCATGGCAAGGCCAGGGGTTACGAGGGACAACAGGGCTCCTAGCCCTGCGAATTGACGCAGAGTCATATTGTTTACTCCTGGGGCGTGGGGTTTGGCGGCTTAAATGGCGTCGGTATCGGTTTCGCCGGTACGGATGCGTATAGCCTGTTCCAGATTCACAACAAAAATTTTGCCGTCCCCGATCTTGCCGGTGTTGGCAGCCTTGGTGATGGCCTCGATGACACGATCCAGATCCTTGTCATCGATAGCGACGTCGATCTTCACTTTTGGAAGGAAGTCGACTACGTATTCAGCACCGCGATACAGCTCGGTGTGTCCCTTTTGGCGACCGAAACCTTTTACCTCGGTAACAGTGATGCCCTGCACGCCGATTTCGGACAGCGACTCGCGCACGTCGTCCAACTTGAACGGCTTGATGATGGCAGTGACTAGCTTCATGAAAACTTTCTCCCGAATTGGTGGACTTGCCCCAGGAAAACAAACCCGACTCAAGTCTAAGCGCAGTGCCTGGCTTTGTAACGTGTCGGCCGCCGGTTAAAGGCCAGACCAACTCCAGAAAACCGCTTCTGACGAAACACATCCCCGCTCCGCCTGCCGCACTGCATTCGTCACAGCGACTGCATCAGTGCATGGGTCACAAGCCATTAAGCAGAAAGCTTGCCATCTCCTGAATATTCATCAAATACAGGGCCTTGAGCACTTTTTCAGCCGTGAAAACCCTATCGACCACCGAACAACGCACAACTACAGTGCACTCGTGCACGCCACGACGCTCAATAACTGTGCATCGCCAATGCACTGAAAATGACTATAGACGCTGCGTGCTACACTGCCGCCCATCTGATTCAGGAAAAACATCATGCTCGCGCCCAAAGCTTTCCTCGACGCCCTGAGCGGCCACGCCTCCCGCCTGTTCAACGGCGAAACCCCACTGCCACGCAACGAATTCGAGACCCAGTTCAAGGCCCTGCTGCAAAGCGGCTTCAGCAAACTGGATCTGGTCAGCCGCGAAGAGTTCGACAGCCAGATGGCCGTCCTTGCCCGCACGCGGGCTCGCCTTGAGGCGCTGGAGGCCAAGGTGGCGCAGATGGAAGAAAAGATCGGGGCCAGCGGCCGGGACGACTGACGTCTGGAGCGATAAGAAGGGATGCATGGCAACGTTTCAATTTCACGATGACCTTGACGGCGCCAAGGCTCATTCAGCGACCCTGGCGCTGCACAGGCTGGAATTCGGGCATCGTGGCTTCCTTCCCCAGCCAGACGACCTGACGGGAACGGTCACATTTATTCGCTATGGCAATAAGTGCTACGCCATCACCGCCAAGCATGTAGTGGATTATCTTGCTCATCAGGCAGCCGAGAGCTATCAACCCGTTCGTTACTTCTGCCCGGTAAACAAGGGGCTGACGATCAGGGGCCCATTTATATCTGCGCCGCTGGACTTCGCGAATAATCAGCCCGATGTCGCTATAACTCCAATCATCGAAGCTTATGTCCTGAGTATCGGTAAACGGCCATTCGTGATCCAGGAACATGATCCTGTCTGGCCCCTGCCTTACGCCATGGCAACAGGATTCCCGACTGCCGAAAAAAGGGATGTTCCAGACAAGTCAGGCAGCACCAACCTGAGCATGGGTTTTGTAAGAGCCATCGCAGAAGGCAATGGCGCTGATGGCAAGCATCACAGCGTTACCTTTTACAGCGATCTCGACGCACTACCTCCCATTACAAAGCTGAGTGGCATGAGCGGAGGGCCGGTGTTCTGGTCGGACACCGAGCGTTATGGCCTCGTCGGCTTTGTAAAAGAAGCACTGGAACAGGATGGCGGAGAAGTGACCAGCGACACACCCAAGGTCCACTTCGTGGTGCAAAGAGCCGATAGCTTCATTCTGCGTGAATGGATTGATCACGTAGAACGAAACTGGCCTCGTGAAAGAGAAAAGCAGGATGCCCAGGAAGCCCTTTTTTTCAAGGAAACAGAAGAGAAGAGCCAGCGTGACCTGCAAGAGTTTCTCAGGCGTTCACGCCTGAATATCGCCTATCGCGAATGGCGCGCCAGACTGAAACCGGGTGATCGATCGCCACGCAAAAGAAACTACGAGCAATACTTTCCCGATTGGTTTTGAAAGTCAGAGCAAGGGATTGATCAAAGCTATCCGGCAAAACCCACCACCTGAATAAAAACAGCCCAACCGCCGAGCAGAATCCAGAAAACTGCAAAAATCCAGGGCGTACGCATCGAAAAGAGCAGCGCCTTGCGATACCCCTTGTGCGTCGATTCATGTTCATTGAACAGCGGCGATTCGTCATACGCTATTCCCATGATAGGCTCACTGCGCAGCAACTCGCTTTGCTTGTAATGCCAATGATCGATGATGTCATAAGCCGCACGAATCCCCGGCCAGGCATTCAACGAACTCAACGCCCCCAACAACGCCAGAAACGGCGGCACAAACATCGTGAACAGCTTGCCCCACTCCGGATTGAGGTTTGCCATACAAGAAGCGAAAGCGATCACCAGAAAGGATTGCGCGGTCAGATAGGCATCCGTTCGGTTGGCCAGAATGGTGGTTTCGTACTGGATCTCCTTTCGGTAGAAATCCAGACGGTCCTTCGGGGAGCCGAACATCTTGGCATCGTGTTCGGTGGCGTTGGAGGTTGTGTCTGTGGTTTGGGAAGTCAGAATTCTTGGCAAGAGCGGTGGTCTCCATGCGGGTTGCCTTGAATGGAGAGTGACCTGTGTGGGGGGTGGGTGTTCAGAAGAATTTACGGGGGGAGTAAATGCTATCGTGATTACACGGCTTCTACCGCGCGCCGGGCTCAGCACATGCAGAGGATCTTCTGCTGGCGTGGTCCAGAAATGGAACCGACCGCTGTCAATCTCATCTATGATTGTGCGATTGCCTTTTAAGGGCGGATGATTGGCGTGATGAGGCAAAGCTATACAGATGTATTTGCAATAGTTTTGCCAAAAATCAGTTGGAGATGGAGTTCGATGAAAATCATCCCTACAATAAGGGCGTTTTTTGGATTTCTCAATATCAAAATGATATCATTAATTCCAAAATGTCACTCTGACTACGCTCATTGAGGAGCGTCAGCCGAATTATTCAAAGGAAGGATCATAGAATGTGGTTCAAGATGCTACTTAGGGCTTTGCTCCCTACCTTTGCCCCCATACCCGAGAAGCGCTCTATTGAAGCAGATGCTGTCGTGGCGCATAAAATTGTTCGTTCCTATGCTCGGGGCAATGTGAATCTGCAGCGCGGCCGATACATGACGGCAGACAAACTCGAAGCTCGCAAGCGCCAGCTCGCTCTCCATTCGTTCTGAGAAAGCTTACATCGTGACAAACTTGTCCCTTCCTGATGTGCAGGAGTTGGATCAGCGCGCACACGCCCATGAATTGGTGCGCCTATTCCAACTCGCCGAGAACAAGATCAAGCTGGTCGAAAACCTCAATGGCGAGCTGTCCATTCCCGCGATAAATGAGCTGCGCTACGCTGGCTATCACATGGCCCAGTATTTGGCAGGAACCGGGGAAGCTCCTGAAACGCAGCTAAGCAAAGCTGAAAATCACTGTAAACGAGCCATCTATGATGCCGTAGAAGCGGGGATCATCAACCAATTAGAGCTGATCAAGAAATTCCAAAATGACTTCGCAGGTGTAGCCATCAAGGATGTCATTCCGCACTACTCGGACCTCCGTAAACGAATCAAAGCTGCGCAGAAGCTGCTCTCTAAATCCAAGGAAGAAAAGCAGAAACGAGCTGACTACTATGAAGAATGCTCAGCGCACCTCGAAAATCTTCGCATTACGTACGAGGAGCTTGAAGACAACCGCGATGATCTAGTAAGGCAGTTGACCAAGACCAATCGAGAGGTGCGTAACTATTTCATGATGGGAGCTACGCTGCTCGTCTGCACTGTGGCCATGATCTACGCAATGCTGGGTTACCATAAACCATTAGCCGAGCCGACTATTGCACTGCAACACCCCCCAGCGCCGGCTGAGGTAGCAAAGCCATAGAACCGCTACGTGTAGAATGACAGGTTTTGGGCGAGCCTAAGCGTGGAGCGTTGACGCTTGCTCAATTACCACTCATGAAAAACACGCCCAGGAAAACCTACTCCCCCGACACAAACAGTAGAAGTTCCCTTCTAGCCCCCCAAAAAACCTGTCTATCCTTCAACACACCGCAGGAAGCGGCTCTCGTCATCAAGGAAGATCATGTCTCTCGCCATCGTCCACAGCCGCGCCCAGGTTGGCGTGGAAGCACCTGCCGTTACGGTCGAAGCCCATCTGGCCAACGGCCTGCCAACCCTGACGCTGGTCGGTTTGCCGGAAGGCGCGGTCAAGGAAAGCAAGGATCGGGTGCGTAGCGCCATTCTCAATTCGGGGCTGGATTTTCCGGCGCGGCGGATCACGCTCAATCTCGCTCCGGCTGATTTGCCGAAAGACGGTGGCCGCTTTGATCTGGCCATTGCGCTGGGGTTGCTGGGTGCAAGCGGGCAGTTGCCGTTGCTGGCGTTGCAGGATGTGGAGTGTCTGGGCGAGCTGGCGTTGTCGGGGGCGATTCGGCCGGTTCAGGGTGTTTTGCCTGCTGCGCTGGCGGCTCGGGCGGCAGAGCGGACGCTGATCATTCCGGCGGCGAATGCTGAAGAAGCGTGTCTGGCTTCAGGGTTGCGGGTCATTGCGGTGAATCATTTGCTGGAACTGGTCGCGCATTTCAATGGGCGCACGCCTATTCAGCCTTATCAGAGCAGCGGGCTTTTGCATCAGCCCAAGCCTTACCCGGATTTGAGCGAAGTTCAGGGCCAGACCGCCGCCAAGCGCGCCTTGGTGGTGGCGGCGGCCGGGGCGCACAACCTGCTTTTCAGTGGCCCGCCGGGCACGGGCAAAACCTTGCTCGCCAGCCGATTGCCGGGGCTGTTGCCGCCGCTGGATGAGTACGAAGCGCTGGAGGTGGCGGCGATTCAATCGGTGGCCAGTCAGGTGCCGCTGAGCAGTTGGCCGCAGCGCCCTTTCAGGCAACCTCATCACTCGGCGTCAGGACCTGCGTTGGTTGGCGGTGGCAGTCGCCCTCAACCTGGCGAGATAACATTGGCTCATCACGGAGTTTTATTTTTAGATGAATTACCCGAATTCGACCGCCGCGTGCTGGAGGTTTTGCGCGAGCCGCTGGAGTCTGGCCATATCGTGATTTCCCGGGCGCGGGATCGGGTTCGGTTCCCGGCACGCTTTCAACTGGTCGCAGCCATGAACCCTTGCCCGTGCGGTTATATGGGTGAGCCCACCGGACGGTGCCGCTGTTCGACCGAGCAGATCCAGCGTTATCGCAACAAGCTGTCCGGGCCGTTGCTGGACCGGATCGATCTGCACCTGACTGTCGCTCGCGAAGCCACTGCCCTCAACCCGGCACCACAGACCGGCGACGACACTGCCAGTGCCGCCGCGCTGGTTGCAAAAGCTCGTGATCGCCAGCAAAGACGCCAAGGCTGCGCCAATGCCTTCCTCGATCTACCGGGACTGCGTGAGCATTGTGCGTTGTCGGCGGCCGATGAAACCTGGCTGGAAACGGCATGCGAGCGGCTGACCCTGTCGTTGCGGGCCGCGCACCGGCTGCTGAAAGTGGCGAGAACCCTGGCGGATCTGGAGCAGGTGGATGCGATTGATCGTCGCCATCTGGCCGAAGCATTGCAGTATCGGCCTGCGAGTAATTGAGATCGGTTTCTATGGCAGTCACATCTTTTCGCGGATAAATCCGCTCCTACACGGCTCGGTAGGAGCGAATTCATTCGCGAAAAACAATCAACGGAAGCGATCAACCTCTTGGCGCAATTCAGACGCCAGGGAGTTGAGTTCTTCTGCGGTGATTGCCAGGTTGGACACCACTTCGCGTTGTTCGCTGTTGGCCATGGCGATGCTTTGCAGGTTGCTGCTCAGCATGGTGGCGGTGCTGCTTTGCTCTTGCGTGGCCGTGGTGATCGCTGCGAACTGGTGGCCGGCGGAGCGGCTTTGTTCGTCGATCTGGGCCAGTGCAGCCGCAACCTTGGCGTTACGCGACAGGCCGTCCTGCATCAGGACGTTGCCCTGCTGCATGGTGCTGATGGCGTTGCCGGTTTCTTGCTGGATGCTGGCGATCATGCCGGAGATTTCGTCAGTGGCCTGACGGGTACGCGAAGCCAGGCTGCGAACCTCATCGGCTACCACGGCAAAGCCGCGGCCTTGTTCACCGGCACGGGCCGCTTCGATGGCTGCGTTGAGTGCCAGCAGGTTGGTCTGGTCGGCAATCGAGGTAATCACGCCGACGATGCTGCCGATTTCCTGGGAACGCTGCCCCAGTGTGTCGATCACGGTCGCAGTGCTGTTCAACGACGTTGCGATCTGTTGCAGCGCAGAAGAAGCTTCGTCCATGGAGGTACGACCGATGCGGGTCTGTTGCGCGTTTTCCTGCGCCAGACGCTCGGTGTTCTTCATGTTGTCGGCAATATTCAGAGAGGTAGCGCTGAACTCTTCGACCGCGCCAGCCATGCTGGTGATTTCGCCGGACTGCTGCTCCATGCCTTCATAAGCGCCTCCTGACAGACCGGACAATGCATGAGCACGGGTGCTCACTTCCTGGGCCGCGGTACGGATATGAGAAACCATGTTCGACAGGGCTTCGCTCATCTTGTTGAAGCTACCCGCCAGTTGCCCGATCTCGTCGTGGCTGGAAACCTGCAAGCGGACGCTCAGGTCGCCAGAGCCCAGGGCATCGGCCTGACGCACCAGTTCAGACAACGGACGCAATTTGCTGCGCAGCAGCCAGATGGCGCCGCCCACGGAAATCAACATCGCCAGCAGGCTGCCAATGGCCAGCTTGGTGCCTACGCTCCAGGTGACTTCGCTGATCTCGTCACCCGGCATGCTGGCCAGTACGGTCCACGGGCCACCGCTGAAAGGCTGGCCAACGCTGTAGAAATCCTGCACGCCATCGTTCCAGAACAGTCCTTTGCCTGGCTGTTTGACCGCTCCGGCTACGGACTTGGCGGCATCATCAGGCGATTTGGCGCCTGCTGGCGCGACCAGCCACCGGTTTTGCTCGTCCAGCAATGCCAGCGAGCCGGTCTTGCCGATACGGAAGTTTCTGAGGTTCTCGAACTGGGCTTTCTGCGCGTCGGTGTAATCAAAGCCTACGAACAAGGCTGCAATGATCTTGCCGCTGCTGTCGCGAACCGGGCTGTATTGGGTCATGTAGTAGCGTTCGAACAACACTGCCTTGCCCACATACTCCTGACCGGCCATCAGGCGCTCATAGGCCGGGCCTTTGCGATCAAGCACTGTGCCGATGGCGCGAGTGCCGTCCTGCTTGCTCAGGGAGGTGCTGATGCGGACGAAGTCATCGCCACTGCGCACGAAAATAGTGGCGACACCCGCCGTCAGACGACGAAACTCGTCGACCTCGGTAAAGTCGTTGTTCAGAGCTGTATCACCCAGATACAAGCCCGGGGTCTGGGTCCCGGCCACGGTGACAGGCTTGTCGGTCTGCAGGCTCAGGCCGCCAGAGAAACGCTTTTCAAACAGCCCGCTCAGGCGCTGCGTGCTGTCACGCAAGGTGCTGTGAAAAGTGTTGAGCTGGTCAGCGAGCAGACGAGCCTCACTGGACATGTGTTCTTCACGGATGACAAGGTTGGCAGCGTCCAGAGATCGCAAGGCGAAAAGAGTACTGCCGCTTATCACCACCGCAAGAATCACAGCCAAAGCAATACCGAGTTGCGAAGCAATCCGGGCACGGGGCTTGGACATAAAGGCTCCAGGCTGAATTATCGGGTTCGCCAACTCCCTGGCCGACCATCCAGCAAATTCTAATAAGATTTGAGATTAAACCGTTTTGAACAAACGGCCCTTCAAGAGTAAGTTCGGCTCACAAGTGAAATACTTGAGTCCGATGTACGGATATTAGCAAACAGATGGCAAATCGCCCAATCACACTAACTATTTAAGTCTTTCGACCTGCGGTAGTTGCATCGCCTGCACTTCGCTTTGCAAAAATTCACTTAACCGCCGCAACCGCTCTAAACCGGGCCTTGTCTTGGGCCAGACCAGATAATAGTTCTCGCCGCTGAACACGGCGGTACGCCAGGGCAAGCTCAAACGGCCCTGTGCGACGTCTTCGGCAACCATCAATAAATCACCCATCGACAGCCCGTAACCCCGGGCGGCCGCGATCATGCCCAGCTCAAGGGTATCGAAAACCTGACCGCCCCTGAGCGAAACCTTGTCGGCCAGCCCCATGCGGTTCAGCCAGGTGCGCCAGTCACGCCGATCCGGCGTCGGGTGCAGCAACTCGATACTCGCCAGCCGCTCGACATCCCACGGCGGATCCTGCAGGAAGGCCGGGGCGCCGACCGGGATCAACAACTCCGGGAACAGCAAAGTCGATTCCCAATCCGGCGGGAAATGCCCACGGCTCAACAGAACTGCACAATCAAAGGGCTCTTGCGAGAAATCCACAGCATCGATATCCATCCAGGCACTGGTCAACTGGACTTCGTTACCCACCTGTAAATGACGAAAACGGCTGAGCCGCGCCAATAGCCAACGCATGGTCAGGGTCGAAGGAGCTTTCATGCGCAAGATGCCTTCTTCAGCCTGTAACGTACTGCATGCACGCTCAAGCGCCTGAAACCCGTCTCGCACGCCAGGCAACAGGGCACGGGCAGCTTCGGTGAGTTGCAGGTTGCGGCCATTACGCTGAAACAGGCGGCAGGAAAAGTGATCTTCAAGCGTACGAATATGGCGACTGACAGCGCTCTGCGTAATCGACAGTTCTTCTGCCGCGCGTGTGAACGAGGTATGCCGAGCGGCCGCTTCAAAAGCACGCAATGCATATAAAGGCGGAAGACTACGAAGCATGTAGATATTTCCAGAGCGGTAAGTCGCTACTGTACGATAAATGTACTCGCATGAGTTTTTCTCATGCTGATGATCGGATTTATCGCTTTGTGCTTGAGCGCTGGAATGCCGAGAATGTGCGCCTGATCAGTAGACGTGAAGTAGAGCCTCCCCATCATGCAACAGCCCGCCCTCAAAGAACTCTGGATCATCCTGCGCCTGGCCGGGCCGTTGATCGCGTCGCAGATGGCGCACATGCTGATGGTCTTCACCGATACCGTGATGATGGGCAAGATCGGCCCCGAAGCCTTGGCCGGTGGCGGTCTGGGCGCTGCCACTTACAGTTTTGTCTCGTTTTTCTGCGTGGGCGTGATGGCGGCAGTCGGCACGCTGGTGTCGATTCGTCACGGAGCAAACGATGCCGAGGGCGCAACACGGCTGACCCAGGCGGGCTTGTGGCTGGCATGGGGCATGGCTCTGGTGGCGGCGTTGCTGCTGTGGAACCTTGAACCGATCCTGCTCAAGCTCGGCCAGGATGAAGTCAACGTCCATATGGCCGCGCAATTCTTGACCACCTTGCCGCTGGCACTTCCCGGCCTGCTCAGCTTCATGGCCTTGCGTGGTTTCACCAGCGCCCTGGGACGTGCAGGCCCGGTCATGACCATCAGCCTGGCGGGTGCTGCTGCCAACTTTGCGCTCAATTACATGATGATCCACGGCTGGTTCGGCCTGCCCAACCTCGGCCTGATGGGGATCGGGCTGATCACCGCACTAGTGACCAACTGCATGGCACTCGCGCTGGCCCTGCATATCCGCCGCCACCCTGCTTATGCGGCCTATCCGATTCGCAAAGGGCTGTGGCAGTTGTCACGCAGCCACCTTAAAGAACTCTGGAACCTCGGCCTGCCGATTGGCGGAACCTATGCGGTGGAAGTCGGCTTGTTTACCTTTGCCGCGTTTTGCATGGGAGCCATGGGCAGCACCCAGATGGCTGCGCATCAGATCGCCGTTCAGACCGTGTCCATGGCGTTCATGATTCCGGTGGGGATTTCCTACGCCGTCACCATGCGCATCGGCCAGCATTACGGAGCAGGCAATATATTGATGGCCCGAACAGCCGGGCGGCTGGGTATATCGTTCGGCGGAGCAGTGATGCTGATGTTTGGCTTGCTGTTCTGGCTGGCGCCTCATCAAGTCATCGGCCTTTTTCTCGACCTCAATGATCCGGCGTTCACGGAAATTGTGATTCTGGCGGTAAAACTGTTGGCCATCGCGGCATGGTTCGAGCTGCTGGACGGCATGCAAACCATCGCCATGGGCGCCATTCGCGGGCTAAAGGATGCCAAGACCACCTTTCTTATCGGGCTGGTCTGCTACTGGCTGGTGGCAGCGCCCGCAGCATGGCTGCTGGCCTTTTCAACAGAGCTGGGCGCAGAAGGTGTCTGGTGGGGGCTGGCGTTGGGCCTGTTGTGTTCGGCCGTGGCGCTGACCTATGCGTTCGAGAAAAAGACCGCGCGGTTGATAAAGGTGGAGTCGAAGCGCGAGTCAGAAGGCAGCCTGGATGTCATCCACCCATGACTGACAGCCCTCACATCGCACGCGCGGATGAACTCGTTACCGGCCGATCCAGGTAGTCACACAACTCAGCCATCGGTAACGGTCGGCTGATGAGGTAACCCTGAACCTGATTGCAACCAAAGCTGTGCAGCAGCGCCAGTTGCTCCTGCTTTTCCACGCCCTCGGCCACCACTTCCAGGTTCAGGTTATGAGCCAGGTTGATCATTGCGTGGACCAGCTTGCGGTTTTCCTCACGCGACTCCATTTCTCCGACAAAGCTTTTGTCGATTTTGAGCAGCTCAATCGGCAGGCTGTTTAGGTGCATGAAGGAAGAAAAGCCGGTGCCGAAGTCATCGAGAGAAAAACGCACGCCCAGGCAACGCAATGCATCCATTATCTGCCGGACCTGATCGCTGCTGCGCATGACCGCCGTTTCGGTCAGCTCGAACTCCAGCCAGTGCGCATCGATTTCATGCTCGGCAATCAGACGGCTGAGGGTCGCCAGAAGCTGGCTGTCCTGAAACTGCCGGAACGACAGGTTGATCGCCATGTGCAGCGGCGCAAAGCCACGCTCGCGCAAGGCCTGCATATCCCGCAGGGCACGGAAAATGACCCAATACCCTAACGGTACAATCATGCCGCTTTGTTCGGCCAAGGGGACGAACTCGCTGGGCAGCAGCAGACCACGCTCGCTGTGGCGCCAGCGCACCAGTGCTTCAAGGCCGACAACAGCGCCGCTTTCCAGACACAGGCGTGGCTGATAATGCAGTTCAAGCTCATCATTGCGCAGGGCCTTGCGCAGTTCGGCCTCAAGGTCTGCAAGGCTGCGGGCGTTGCGGTTGATGCTTTCGTCGAAAAGATGAAACGTACAGCCTTGAAGGCTCTTGGCCTGGCGCATCGCGATATGGGCATGCCACATCAAGGGGTCAGCACCGGTCTCGACCCGAGAATGAGCGATCCCCAGGCTGCTGCCGATCAACAGGCTTTCACCGTCGATCCAGTAGGGTTCGGACAACGCATCGGTAATCCGCTCGGCCAGTTGTGCAGCACGTGTGGCTGTATGACGGGTGTCGATCAGCAGAGCGAACTCGTCGCCTCCCAGGCGAGCGATCTGATCCCCGGTATCGAGCTGGCTCTTGAGCCGCGCCACCACTTGCAGGATCAACCGGTCACCGGCCTGATGGCCCAGTGCATCGTTGGCACGGCGGAAGTTATCGAGGTCCAGATGCCCCAAGGCAAAACCGCTGCCTTCGGCCAGACGAGCGGTCAGTAACGCCTGAAAACCCTGTCGGTTGGCGATGCCGGTCAGCGGGTCCTGCCCGGCCAGGCGTTGCAGGGTGTCCTCCAGTACTGCGCGCTCACGCACATGACGCAGGCAGCGACGAAGGGTATCGGTCGTCAGGCTGTCACGGATCAGCCAGTCGCTGACACCTGCCGGCGCGACGAACGGTTCTTCGTCGAGCAGCAACACCATCGGCAATACGCAGCTTCCGGCAGGCGGTTGCAGTTCGGAAGTCGTCAACAGCAAGGCCGAGCGCGGTTTGTCGGGCTGGCTGTTGAATGCATTCCAGTCAGCGGCCTGATACAGAATGACCTCATCGCCCAGCGGCGCCAGACAATTGCGCAGCAGCGCCAGCCATTCGGGTTCCCTGACCAACAGTAACAACCGTAAGGGCTCGACAGGCACAGGCACGCTAACTCCCTAACTGCAAAGGAAAAACCGATAAGCATCCACTCAAACGAGTGCGACCGACTGGCGCATCTTCGCGCTTCGGCAAATGTAACAAAAACAAAAAATTTAGATAGCCGTCACTGCGGTGCAATGATGAACACTGCATAAATGTCTGGGCCTGTTAAAATGCCCGACCTTTTCGCAAACGACTCTCTATACCGCCATGTCCCGACTCAATCCCCGGCAACAGGAAGCCGTGAACTATGTCGGCGGCCCTCTTTTGGTGCTCGCCGGTGCTGGTTCCGGCAAGACCAGCGTGATCACACGCAAGATCGCCCATCTGATCCAGAACTGCGGCATTCGTGCGCAGTACATCGTGGCCATGACCTTCACCAACAAGGCCGCACGGGAGATGAAAGAGCGGGTCGGCACACTGCTGCGAGGTGGCGAAGGTCGCGGCCTGACAGTATCGACGTTCCACAATCTGGGCCTGAACATCATCCGCAAGGAGCATGTGCGGCTGGGCTACAAGCCAGGTTTCTCGATCTTCGACGAAACCGACGTCAAGGCCCTGATGACCGACATCATGCAGAAAGAGTATTCGGGCGACGACGGCGTCGACGAGATCAAGAACATGATCGGCGCCTGGAAGAACGACCTGATCCTGCCGCCCGAAGCGCTGGCCAACGCCCGCAACCCCAAGGAACAGACCGCCGCCATCGTCTACACCCACTATCAGCGCACGCTCAAGGCGTACAACGCGGTGGATTTCGACGACCTGATCCTGCTGCCGGTCAAGCTGTTCCAGGAACACGCCGACATTCTGGAAAAGTGGCAGAACAAGGTCCGCTACCTGCTGGTGGATGAGTACCAGGACACCAACGCCAGCCAGTATCTGCTGGTCAAACTGCTGATCGGCACCCGCCACCAGTTCACGGTGGTGGGCGACGATGACCAGTCGATCTATGCATGGCGCGGTGCGCGGCCGGAAAACCTGATGCTGCTCAAGGAAGACTATCCGTCGCTGAAAGTCGTGATGCTGGAGCAGAACTACCGTTCCACCAGCCGCATCCTGCGCTGCGCCAACGTGCTGATTTCCAACAACCCTCACGCCTTCGAGAAGCAGCTCTGGAGTGAAATGGGTCACGGCGACGAGATCCGCGTGATCCGCTGCCGCAACGAAGACGCCGAAGCCGAGCGGGTGGCGATGGAAATCCTCACCCTGCACCTGCGCACCGACCGGCCCTACAGCGATTTCGCCATCCTCTATCGCGGTAACTATCAGGCCAAGCTGATCGAGCTGAAATTGCAGCACCATCAGATTCCCTATCGACTGTCGGGCGGCAACAGCTTCTTTGGCCGCCAGGAAGTGAAGGACCTGATGGCCTACTTCCGCCTGTTGGTGAACCCGGACGACGACAACGCCTTTCTGCGCGTCATCAACGTCCCGCGCCGGGAAATTGGTTCCACGACCCTGGAAAAACTCGGCAACTACGCTACCGAGCGCAAGGTTTCGATGTACGCCGCCACCGAGGAAATCGGCCTGGGCGAACATCTGGACAGCCGTTACACCGACCGCCTGCAACGCTTCAAGCGCTGGATGGACGGCGTGCGCCAGCAATGTGCGCAGAACGACCCTATCGCGGCGCTGCGCAGCATGGTCATGGATATCGATTACGAGAACTGGATTCGTCAGAACAGCTCCAGCGACAAGGCCGCCGATTACCGCATGGGTAACGTCTGGTTCCTGATCGAAGCGCTCAAGAACACCCTGGAAAAAGACGAAGATGGCGGCATGACCATCGAAGAGGCCATTGGCAAGCTGGTCCTGCGTGACATGCTCGAACGTCAGCAGGAGGAGGAAGACGGCGCCGAAGGCGTGCAGATGATGACCCTGCATGCTTCCAAGGGCCTGGAATTCCCTTACGTGTTCATCATGGGCATGGAAGAAGAAATCCTGCCGCACCGCTCCAGCATCGAGGCCGACACCATCGAGGAAGAGCGCCGTCTGGCCTAC
This sequence comes from Pseudomonas sp. FG43, assembly GCF_057809175.1. Lineage (NCBI taxonomy): Bacteria > Pseudomonadati > Pseudomonadota > Gammaproteobacteria > Pseudomonadales > Pseudomonadaceae > Pseudomonas > Pseudomonas sp. FG43. The sequence goes on along the minus strand of NZ_JBMDJL010000021.1, from coordinate 20,071 downwards.
GTGGGCATTACCCGCGCCCGGCAGACACTGGCGTTCACGTTTGCCGCCAAACGCAAGCAATACGGCGAGATCATCGACTGCGCGCCAAGCCGCTTCCTGGATGAGCTGCCGCCGGACGATCTGGCATGGGAAGGCAACGACGACACACCAACCGAAGTGAAAGCCGTGCGTGGCAATACAGCTCTGGCGGACATACGCGCCATGCTCAAGCGCTGAAACCTGAACAATAAACGATCAACCAATGCGCACTGGCGCACCCAAGGAACCGAAGTGGAAGCACTGCACAAGAAAATTCGCGAAGAAGGCATCGTACTTTCCGATCAGGTCTTGAAGGTCGATGCGTTTCTCAATCATCAGATCGACCCGGCACTGATGAAAGCCATCGGCGACGAGTTCGCCCGGCTGTTCGCGGATGCAGGCATCACCAAGATCGTCACCATCGAGGCCTCGGGCATTGCACCGGCGGTGATGGCCGGCCTGAATCTCGGCGTGCCTGTGATTTTCGCCCGCAAGCATCAGTCGCTGACCCTGACTGAAAACCTGCTGTCGGCCACTGTCTATTCTTTCACCAAACAGGTCGAAAGCACTGTCGCCATCTCGCCACGGCACCTGAACAGCAACGACAACGTGCTGATCATCGATGACTTCCTGGCCAACGGCAAAGCCTCCCAGGCACTGATCTCGATCATCAAGCAAGCAGGCGCCAAGGTGGCCGGGCTCGGCATCGTGATCGAAAAGTCCTTTCAGGGCGGTCGTGCCGAGCTGGATGCGCAGGGTTATCGCGTTGAATCCCTGGCACGGGTGGAGTCGCTGGCAGGTGGCGTGGTGACCTTCAAGTAGAACGGCGACGCTGCCTGTCTACGCTTGCATGGCGTGACAGCCATTTACGGCCATGGAGACACCGCAATGATCATTGGGGAAAGGCTGTATGTCGAAGGCATCTTCGACAGCCATACATGGACCATCAGCTATCTGGTGATGGACCTTGCCAGCAAGCAGTGCGCGCTGATCGACAGCGTGCTGGACTATGATCCGAAGTCCGGCCGTACCCGCACCGAGTCGGCCGATCGCCTGATCGAGCGGGTCAGGGCTTTGCAAGCATCGGTGCAATGGATACTGGAAACCCACGTCCATGCGGATCATGTTTCGGCCGCGCCGTACCTGAAACGGCAACTGGGCGGACAGATCGCCATCGGCAGCCATATCAAGGCCGTACAGCAAGTCTTCGGCAAGCTGTTCAACGCACCGGAGGACTTCGCCCGCGACGGCACCCAGTTCGATGTACTGCTGGATGACAATGGCGCCTTTTCCATCGGCTCGCTCCAGGCTCAGGCACTGCATACGCCGGGTCATACACCCGCCTGCATAACCTATCTTGTGCAAGTTGGTGACGAAACTGTCGCGTTCGTCGGCGATACGCTGTTCATGCCCGATTACGGCACCGCGCGCTGCGACTTTCCGGGGGCCGACGCCCGAACCTTGTATCGCTCCATTCACCGAATCCTCAGCCTGGCGCCACAAACCCGGCTGTTCATGTGCCATGACTACCTGCCCAATGGCCGCGAACTGCAATACATGACGACCGTTGCCGAACAGCGCGCCAACAACATTCATGTACACGAAGGCATCGACGAAGACGCTTTCGTCACAATGCGCGAAGCACGGGATGCAACCCTGGAAATGCCGGTCCTGATGCTGCCGTCGGTGCAGATCAACATGCGCTGCGGCCACTTCCCCGAACCGGAAGCAAACGGCGTCAGCTACCTGAAAATCCCGCTTAACGTCCTTTGAAGTGCTGTACGCACCCGGAAAGCCTGATATGAGCCCGATATGCCCCATTCACCCTGGGCTGATCCATGGATGAGCACCAACTGCTGGGCGCGGGCCTGGGTATGATCATTGGCGCGGTGCTGGCGCTGACAGGTGCAGGCGGTGGCATTCTGGCAGTGCCGATGCTGGTTTTCGGGCTTGGGCTTTCCATGGTCGAAGCCGCGCCCATCGGCTTGCTTGCGGTGGGTATGGCAGCGGCAGTCGGTGCCATTCTTGGGTTGAAACAGGGTATTGTCCGCTATCGTGCCGCGCTTTATATCGCCGGTATCGGTGCGCTCATGTCACCATTGGGCCTGTGGCTCGCCCATCGTCTGCCCAATACACCGCTGGCACTGCTCTTTGCCGTTGTGATGCTGTACGCCTGCGGACGGATCTTTCTCAAGGCCACCCGCGAGCTGAAATACGGGCCACCGGCCTGTCGTCAGGAAGTCTTGCCTTGTGTGCTCAACCCGCTGCAAGGCCGGTTACGCTGGACAATGCCCTGCATTCGGGCTCTGACACTGACCGGGATGACTTCGGGATTGCTGTCGGGGTTGATCGGCGTCGGCGGTGGTTTTGTCATCATCCCGGCACTGACCCGCTATAGCGACCTGAACATGAAGAGCGTCGTCGCAACTTCATTGGCGGTCATCGCACTGGTTTCAACCGGCAGTGTGATTACCGCCTCCGTAGCTGGCGTAATGCACTGGCCCGTCGGCGCGCCTTTCGCGCTGGGGGCCATTATCGGCCTGATGGGCGGCAGACAGGTTTCCCGCTACCTCGCAGGCCCACGCTTGCAGCAGTTGTTCGCCATTGCCGGGTGGGCTGCCGCCGTCATGCTTATTTTCAGCACCCTGACTTGAGAGGGCGATTACGATGGTCATCGACTGGCTTCACTTCACACCCTGGTCATCGCTGGCCGGTGGTCTGTTGATCGGCCTGGCAGCCAGCCTGTTTGTGCTGGCCAACGGGCGCATTACCGGGATCAGCGGCCTGCTGAGCAGCCTTTTGCAGACGGGTGAAGGTCGTGCCGAGAAAGCCTTGTTCATTTTCGGCCTGTTGATAGCACCCCTGATCTGGGGGCTGTTTACCGTCTTGCCCGCCATGTCGTTTGAAACCTCATGGCCTGGCCTGATTGTGGCAGGCCTGCTGGTCGGTATCGGCACCCGATATGGCTCTGGCTGCACCAGCGGTCACGGCGTATGCGGTATCGCTCGCCTTTCTCCCCGCTCGATGGTGGCAACCGTGACCTTCATGCTGACGGGCTTTGCCACGGTATTCATTCTTCGCCACCTGATCGGAGCCTGATCATGCGCAAACTCACGGCACTGATTGCTGGCCTTCTGTTTGGCACCGGCCTGTTGATGGCTGGTATGACTGACCCCGCCAAGGTATTGGGCTTTCTCGACATTGCCGGGCAATGGGACCCATCTCTTGCATTTGTGATGATCGGCGCTATCGCAGTGGCATTCCTGCCGTTTCGCTGGGCAGGCAAACACCGCCATTCACTGCTCGGAGCCCCCATGCAACTGCCAGCCAGCCGAACGCTGGACAAGCGGCTGATCGGTGGCAGCCTGTTGTTTGGCGTCGGATGGGGCATTGCCGGGTTGTGTCCTGGTCCTGCCGTCGCTCTGCTGCTGACTCTCCAGTGGCAACCACTGGTTTTCGTTATTTCGATGCTGGCAGGCATGTTGATTTTCCGGGCTCTGGAAACCCGTTCAAAACGCTGATCCGGCAGAGTTGTGCAGCCCGGCCAGCAACAAACGCTGGTACAGCTCTTCTTTCAGACCTTGAGGCTCGTCAAGTTGCATGCGCTGCAAGTGCTCGATATAGGCCGAAGGCTCGGGCGCATCCAGTGTGGCTTTGCCCAGCTCCAGAATCTCGGTGAGCTTGAATTTGCTCTTGAGCCAGTTCAAGGCCCGCAGCAGATCACGCTCTCGCGCAGTGAAATCGCAGCCCAGCGGATATTCGATGAACAGCGCCGGATAGCGGGATGCAATGTCTTGCAGGCGCTCGGGGGTGTTCTGGGTAAAGCGCGGGTCGAGGTGAAAATCCTTCGGCAGCTTGCCGGCTTTCTGCGCCTGCTCGATCAGGCCGCTCTGAAAGCGTGAGTCACTGATGTTCAGCAGTCGCTCGATCACCGTCGCATCGGTCTGACCACGCAAGTCGGCAATGCCGTATTCGGTCACGACAATATCGCGCAAATGCCGGGGAATGGTCGCGTGGCCGTACTGCCAGACGATATTGGAGCTGATCTCGCCGCCCGACTCCCGCCAGCTTCGCAGGATCAGAATCGAGCGTGCGTCTTCCAGCGCATGAGCCTGGGAAACGAAGTTGTACTGGCCGCCGACGCCACTGAGCACACGCCCGTCTTCCAGTTGATCGGACACCGCCGCGCCCATCAGGGTCATGGTGAAGGCGCTGTTGATAAAGCGCGCATCACGACGTTGCAGGCGCTTGAGCTCTTCGTTGCCGTACAGCTCGTTGATGTAACTGATAGCAGTCATGTTGAACTGCGCCAGTCGCTCGGCAGGTAACTCACGCAAGCGCTCATAAAAACTCAGCGGCCCCAGGAAAAACCCGCCATGCAGCACGACGCCATCCGGGTGAACGCTTTCATCGAGGGTTCCCAGGTTGGCCAGCCGTTGCAACTCGACATCGGCATACACCTTGCGCCGCACAATACCCGCGTCGGCCAGCACCAGCAGGCCGTTGACGAACATCTCGCTGCATCCGTAAAGCCCGCTGGCAAAAGGCTGGACGCCACCTTCGCGGTCGATCAGGGTCTGCCAGTTGCTCATGTTCAGTTCCGCGAGCAACCCGCGATAGGTTTCGTTATTGGCTTGCCTGGCCAGCAGCGCGGCAGTCAGTGCATCGCCCATGGAACCGATGCCAATCTGCAAGGTGCCGCCATCGCGAACCAGGGTGCTGGCATGCAGACCGATGAAATGATCCTGAAAGCCCACCGGCATGTTGGGGGTCGAGAACAGGACGCTTCGCTCCTGCTCATCCAGCAACACATCAAAAGCATCGACATCCAGTTCTGAGTCGCCGGGCATATAGGGCAGATCAGCATGGATCTGCCCCAGAATCAGAATCGTCTCGCCCGCAGCCCTTCGCCTGGCGACCATCGGCAGCAGGTCGAGGGTCACGTCGGGATTACAGCTCAGGCTCAACTTGCCGGGCCGTTGCTCATCACGGGCGACCAGTTGCGCAATCAGGTTCAGGCCACTGGCATTGATGTCCCGCGCCGCATGGCTGTAATTGCTGCTGACGTAGTCTTGCTGGGCAGCTTCGCTATTGAGCAGGCTGCCCGGCTGCATGAAGAATTGCTGGATGCGAATGTTCGGCGGCAGATCGTCACGGCGCAGCGCCGACAGGAACTCCAGCTCCGGGTAATCCCCGAAAACCCGCTCCAGGAAAGGCTCCAGAAAACGTCCCTGCAACCCCTCACCCGCCGGCGGTCGACCCAGACTCAACGCGGTATAAATCGTCAGTTGCCGCTCGGGAAGCTGCCGGATGCGCTCGTACAGCGCATTGACGAACCGATTGGGCTTGCCCAACCCCAGAGGCATGCCCATATGAATATGCTCGGGCAACTGCGCGAGCACATGATCGACGGCTTGCTCAATGGAACAGGACTTGGGCATCCGAACTCTCCGGGGGTTGTGGCTGGATGGAGGTTGGACCGTCTTGAATGAACAGCGTTGCGGCCCGTAACGGGATTTCTTACACGCGATTGCCTACCCGATGCATCACGGGTGGGCAACGACCCTGGCCTGCAACTCGACCCCCATCGCACGCATCACTTTGAGGATGGTATCGAAACGAGGCTTGGCACCCGGTGCCAGTGCCTTGTAGAGGCTGGCACGCCCAAGACCGGAATCCTTGGCAATTTGCGCCATGCCACGGGCTTTCGCCACATGACCAACGGCACGTATCAGCTCATCGGTGTCGCCTTCGGCCAGCACCTGGGAAAGGTATTCGGTTATTGCTTCATCACTGTCCAGCAGCGATGCCATGTCAAAAGGCACGAGGATCTCGTTCATCATCAAACCTCCTTAGCCATTGTTTTAGCCCGCTTTATATCAGCAGGCTGGGTTGATTTATCGCCTCCCACCAAGAGGACAATGAGCGTCCTGTCGCGGGTCGTGAAATAGACACGGTAGCCAACGCCTACATCCACGCGCATCTCGGAAACACCTTCGCCCACTGACTTCACGTCACCCAGATTACCTGCGGATGCACGCTCGATGCGCCGGGCAATGGCGATTCTTGCGCGCATATCACGCAAGGCGGCATGCCATGAAGCGAAAGTACTGGTTTGCTGAACACTATAAGTCATGACGCAAGTGTATCCAACTGGAGACAAAAGTATCACGAAAACTCTGTAAGAATTTCTACCGTTCAGCCTTTGGTTTTCTGTGGCCACAAAAAAACCGCCGAAGATCAGGTTTCCGCGGCGGTTCTCGATACAGCGTTGAGCTTATTTGAGCCCGGACATCTTCTGAATCGCACCTTTGAGGTCCTCATCGGTGCAGTCGCCGCAGGTGCCTTTGGGTGGCATGGCGTTGAGGCCGGTGATGGCTTTGGCCAGCAGGCCGTCAAGGCCACCTTCTTTCCTGGCTCGCTCGTCCCAGGCGGCAGTGTCGCCGATCTTGGGTGCATTCAGCAGCCCGACGCTGTGGCAGGCGGTGCAGTGTTTGGCGATGACATCGTCGGGGGATTTCGCGCCGCCGCCACCGACTGATGCCGTGACTGCCATACCTGCGCATTCCTTGCCTTGAATACAGACCTGCCCGACCGGTTCGAGTCGTTTGGCAATTTCATCATTCGTCGCTGCCTGAGCGTTGAATGCCCAAAAAGCCAACATGGCAGCCGCTGCCAGTCTCTTGTTTATCAGGTTCACGCTTACACCCTCATGGTGACTAATCACGCCCGCGACCACGGTTTGGCAGGCGGGCGAATTATAGCGACTAGCCCTTTGAGCCGAAACACCCCTACAGACAGAAAGGTTATTAGCCTTGAAGCCCGTTCATGGGGTGTCTGGCCAGCCAGCCCGTATACATGAGGCGATTGCGCTACTTCTGGTCAAAAATTGGCCGGGGTGGCTGCGCTGATTAGTCGCGCCGGCACATCGAACGGATTACGGAATCGATGTGGTTTGGTGCTCTCGAAATAGTAGCTGTCGCCTGCTTCGAGGATGTAGGTGTCCAGACCGACGACCAGTTCCAGTCGTCCTTCGACCAGAATTCCGGTTTCTTCGCCTTCGTGTACCAGCATTTCTTCACCGGTATCGGCCCCTGGCGGGTAGATTTCGTTGAGAAAGGCAATGGCCCGACCGGGATGCGATTTGCCCACCAGTTTCATGGTCACGGCACCATCGGAAATATCAATCAACTCGCTGGCCTTGTAGACCACCTGGGTTGGATTTTCCGGCTCAAGCTCTTCGGAAAAGAACTCGACCATGGACATGGGAATCCCGCCGAGCACCTTGCGCAGGGAACTGATCGAGGGGCTGACGCTGTTTTTCTCGATCATGGAAATGGTGCTGTTGGTCACACCTGCCCGCTTGGCGAGTTCGCGCTGGGACAGGCCCTTGAGCTTGCGAATGGATTGCAGTCGTTCACCGACGTCCAATGCGGCATTCCCCCTGGTTCGGTAAGGTTAAAGTCGAGATGAACGACATGATGGCAACAGCGTTCAGTATTTACAACACTTCGGACTTTTAACCGGGCCAGCGGGGTCATTCTTGCGAATAGACCCTCGGGACACGCCGCAGATTGCAGAATATCTGGTAAGGGATGGTGCCAGCCTGCGCAGCAACTTCGCTGGCCAGTACGTTCTTGCCCCACAGCTCGACATGGCTGCCGAGGCCCGCCTGAGGCAAGTCGGTCAGGTCCACACAGAGCATGTCCATGGAAACCCGCCCCAGCAACCGGCTCGGCTGACCGTCGATCCAGACCGGCGTACCAGTAGGCGCCTGGCGCGGATAGCCATCGGCATAACCCATGGCTACTACACCGACACGGGTCGGGCGTTCGGTGACAAAAATGGCGCCATAACCCACAGGCTCGCCAGCAGGCAGTTCGCGCACGCCGATGATTTTCGACTCCAGAGTCATGACCGGCTGCAAGCGGTCAGCCAGTGCCTGCGGCTGGTCGAAGGGCGTTGCGCCATACAGCATGATGCCGGGACGTACCCAGTCACTGGGAATATTCGGCCAGCCCAGTACCGCGGGCGAGTTGCGCAGGCTGACTTCCGCCATGAGGCCCTGGCGGGCGGCCTCGAATACGGCGACCTGCTCATCACTGCGCGAGCACGCCAGTTCGTCGGCACGGGCGAAGTGGCTCATCAAGACGATCTTCGCCACCTTGCCGGTCGCCAGCAGACGTTGATAACCCGCCTGATACTCGGACGGATGCAAGCCGACCCGGTGCATGCCGGTGTCGAGCTTGAGCCATACGGTCAACGGCTTGCTGATGCTGGCTTTTTCGATGGCTTCCAGTTGCCATAGGGAATGCACGACGAACCACAGGTCATGCTCAACGATCAGCGCCAGCTCATCGGCCTCGAAGAAACCTTCCAGCAACAGGATCGGCGCACGAATGCCCGCTTCACGCAGCTCCAGAGCCTCTTCGATGCAGGCCACGGCAAAACCGTCGGCTTGGGCCTCCAATGCCTGGGCCACACGCACAGCGCCGTGACCATAAGCATCGGCCTTGATAACGGCGAGGGCTTTGGCACCGGTCGCTTCGCGGGCCAGTTGGTAATTGTGACGCAGGGCTTGAAGATCAATCAGGGCGCGGGCTGGACGCATGGGAAGATAGTTCTGATATAGAAAAGATTAAAACTCATGTAGGAGCGAATTCATTCGCGAAAGCCACACCCAACACATCCATGCAGTATGCGGCTCAGCCTTCGCGAATGAATTCCTACGGTTATGGCAACGCAGCAACCACTGAAAGCTCGACCAGGATCTCCGGTTCGCACAGCTTGGCCTCGACCGTCGCACGCGCAGGTGCGACGCCTTTTGGCAGCCATTTGTCCCAGACGCTGTTCATGCCAGCAAAGTGAGCATCGATGTCCTTCAGGTAAATCGTGACAGACAGGATGCGACTTTTGGTTGTGCCTGCCAGGTCCAGAAGACGCTCGATGTTATCGAGTGTCTCGCGGGTCTGCTTTTCGATCCCGCCCGCCATGTCATCCCCCACCTGCCCCGACAGATAAACGGTGCCATTGTGGACGACGATCTGACTCATGCGCTCATTGGTGAGCTGGCGCTGGATTGACATGTTTTGCACTCTCCTTGGTACTGCCATAGCGAGAAATATCGAGGCCTGCGGCACTGATCTGAGGTTTTTCGCTCGCCATGAGGTCGGCCAGCAAACGCCCGGAGCCGCAAGCCATGGTCCAGCCAAGTGTTCCGTGGCCGGTATTGAGGAACAGATTACGGAACGGCGTTGCACCCACGATAGGTGTGCCATCCGGCGTGGTCGGACGCAGCCCGGTCCAGAAACTGGCCTGGGTCAGATCGCCGCCCCGAGGATAGAGGTCGTTGACGATCATCTCCAGTGTTTCGCGACGCCGAGGGTTGAGCGACAGGTCGTAACCGGCAATTTCAGCCATACCGCCAACGCGGATACGGTTGTCGAAACGGGTGATGGCAACCTTGTAGGTTTCATCGAGAATGGTCGAGGTCGGTGCCATGTCGGCATTGGTGATCGGCACGGTCAAGGAATAGCCCTTGAGCGGGTAGACCGGCGCCCGGATACCCAGCGGCTTGAGCAATTGCGGCGAGTAGCTGCCCAGCGCCAGCACATAACGGTCTGCGGTTTCGAGCTTGCCATCGATCCAGACGCCATTGATACGGTCGCCCACATGGTCGAGGCGCTCGATGGACTGGCCGTAACGAAACTCGACGCCCAACTTGACGGCCATTTCCGCCAGACGGGTAGTGAACAGTTGGCAGTCGCCGGTCTGGTCGTTGGGCAGACGCAATGCACCACTCAGAATGTTGGTGACGCCAGCCAGAGCCGGCTCGACCCGGGCAATGCCTTCGCGGTCCAGCAGTTCGTAGGGCACACCGGATTGTTCAAGAACCGCGATGTCTTTCGCAGCGTTGTCCAGTTGCTCCTGGGTGCGGAACAACTGAGTGGTGCCCAGGCTGCGGCCTTCGTAGGCAATGCCGGTTTCAAGACGCAGCTCGTCGAGGCAATCGCGGCTGTACTCGGACAGACGCACCATGCGCTCCTTGTTCACGGCATAGCGGCTGGCGGTGCAGTTGCGCAGCATTTGCGCCATCCACAGGTACTGATCGATATCGGCCGTGGCCTTGATCGCCAAGGGCGCATGACGCTGAAGCAGCCATTTGATTGCCTTGAGCGGCACGCCCGGCGCAGCCCATGGCGATGCGTAGCCTGGCGATACCTGGCCGGCGTTGGCAAAACTGGTTTCCATGGCTACGGCTGGCTGACGATCCACCACTGTAACCTGGAAGCCGGCCCGAGCCAGATAATAGGCACTGGTTGTACCGATCACACCACTACCAAGGACCAGAACACGCATGTCGACAACCTCATCGCGGATATCCGCTGACATTTGAAGTTTAAAGCAGGAATGTGTGCAGTATATTGAGCATCGAGCAGTGTATCTCACTGTATATCTGCGTATATTCAGCGCTAATTATCGGCAAAGAACGTTTTCGTAGAGGGGAAACCGCCTGTGCGCACTCAACACCAGTCAAAACGTGAGCTGGACAAGATCGACCGCAATATCCTGCGCATCCTCCAGGCAGACGGACGAATCTCGTTCACGGAGCTTGGGGAGCGCGTCGGGCTGTCGACCACCCCCTGCACCGAGCGGGTGCGCAGGCTGGAACGCGAAGGCATCATCATGGGCTACAACGCCCGTCTCAACCCTCAGTACCTCAAGGCCAGCCTGCTGGTTTTCGTGGAGATTAGTCTGGATTACAAATCAGGCGACACTTTCGACGAGTTTCGTCGGGCAATCCTGAAACTGCCTCATGTACTGGAATGCCATCTGGTGTCAGGCGACTTCGACTACCTGGTCAAGGCCCGCATCTCGGAAATGGCTTCGTACCGCAAGCTGCTGGGCGACATCCTGCTCAAACTGCCCCATGTGCGGGAGTCCAAGAGCTATATCGTGATGGAAGAAGTGAAGGAGAGCCTGAACCTGCCGATTGCGGATTAACCCCAATGCCCCCCGGTGGGAGCGAATTCATTCGCAAATAGGGTTTAGACCAGCACCTGCCTTGTCGAAGCCATGTACTCATGGATCTGTTTCTCGACCCGAGGATGAATCAGCTCGACAGGTCGCCGTCCGTTCGGGCATGGCAGGGTCTGGGTGGTACCGAACAGACGGCAGATCAGCGGGCGCTCGTCATACACCGTGCAGCCGTTGGGGCCAAGATGCACACAGTTCAGCTCGTTCAGCGCGGCTTCCTGTTCGGCGGCGGTCTTGCGGGGCAGGCGGGACATTTCTTCGGGTGAGGTGGTCACCGGGCCACAGCAATCGTGGCAACCAGGCACACACTCGAACGAGGGAATCTGACGCCGCAGATCGCGGATTTTTTCACGGTTGCAGCTCATTGAATCGACCACCCGAACACAGTGATGGGATTTTGCCTCAGTTGGCAGGCGCATGACAGCGGCTTATCCTCGCTGCTGATTTTCACCCCCGCCAACAGGATCACTCCATGAACGCCCGCGTTCACCACAACCAGCACGCCGCCTCGTATTACGCCGCCAGCAGCCATCCGCAACCGGATCACCCTGCGCTACAAGGTGAGCTGACGGTGGATGTGTGTGTGGTTGGCGGCGGGTTTTCCGGGCTGAACACAGCCATCGAACTGGCCGAGCGTGGTTTAAGCGTTGCCTTGCTTGAAGCCCGCAAGATCGGCTGGGGTGCCAGCGGACGCAATGGCGGGCAATTGATCCGTGGCGTCGGCCATGACCTTGAGCAGTTCACCCCGGTCATCGGCCATGATGGCGTGCGCCAGCTCAAGCTGATGGGGATCGAAGCGGTCGAGATCGTTCGCCAGCGGGTCGAGCGCCATGGCATCGACTGCGACCTGAAATGGGGTTATTGCGACGTCGCCAACAAGCCGCGTGATCTTGCCGGTTTCGCTGAAGACCTCGAAGAATTGCGCAGCCTGGGCTACCGCCACAGCCTGCAACTGCTGCAACCGGAACAGATGCACTGCGTAGTGGGTTCGGATCGCTACGTCGGAGGCATGATCGACATGGGTTCCGGGCATCTGCATCCCTTGAACCTGGCGCTGGGCGAAGCCGCCGCCGCTCAAGCGCTGGGCGTTCGACTGTTCGAGAACTCAGGCGTGACGCGCATCGACTATGGCCCGCAGGTCAGAGTGCATACCGCATCGGGCTCGGTTCAAGCCAAAACCCTGGTGCTGTGCTGCAACGCCTACATGAATGATCTGAACCCGGAACTCGGCGGCAAGGTTCTGCCTGCCGGCAGCTATATCATTGCGACAGAGCCGCTGACCCAGGCACAGGCAGCCGAACTGATACCGCGGGACATGGCGATCTGTGACCAGCGGGTGACGGTGGATTACTACCGGCTTTCAGCCAACCGGCGCCTGCTGTTCGGTGGCGCGTGTCACTACTCGGGGCGCGACCCACAGGATATCGCCGCCTACATGCGGCCCAAGATGCTTGAGGTCTTCCCGCAACTGGCCGGGGTGAAAATCGATTATCAATGGGGCGGGATGATCGGCATCGGTGCCAACCGTCTGCCGCAGATCGGCCAGCTCAAGAACCAGCCCAATGTGTTCTATGCCCAGGCCTATGCGGGCCACGGCCTCAATGCCACTCACCTGGCAGGCAGATTACTGGCCGAAGCCATCGCCGGTCAGCACAGCGATGGCTTCGAGTTGTTTGCCAGGGTGCCGCACATGACCTTCCCCGGCGGCAAGTATCTGCGCTCGCCATTGCTGGCGCTGGGAATGCTCTGGCATCGGCTCAAGGAACTGCGCTGACTTACATCTTCCAGAAGGGTTTCATGGCTTCAGCCATGGCCTGTTGAGCATCGAGCCCGATGTCGCGAAGCTGATCGTCGGTCAGCTTCAGCAGCGCGTGGCGGGTTGTCCAGCGGTGACGGTACAGCGCCCAACGGCTCATGTCTGGCTGTGAGTTCGTCCTGGCCTTGACCGAACTCTTCTCCTCCAACTCCTGGCTGTGAAGCGCTAAACGCACATCGCTGAGCCCGTTCATTTTTCGACCCTCCATCACGTTTTGGTGTGATGTCATGATGGAGCGTCCCGGAAAACCATTACAGATTCAAAAACCATTATTTATTTACATACAGACAAGTCAGAATCCGCACTGAATGCTATATTTTTGCCCAATCTGTATTGCTTATCAGCCCACAACACTCAAGAGTACGCCATGACGCTCTACGTCAATCTTGCCGAACTGCTTGGCTCACGCATTGAAAACGGCTTCTATCGCCCAGGCGACCGCTTGCCGTCGGTTCGGGCTCTGAGCCTTGAACACGGCGTCAGCCTGAGCACCGTTCAACAGGCGTATCGAGTGCTGGAGGACAGTGGGCTGGCAGCACCGAAACCCAAGTCCGGCTATTTCGTGCCCGCCAGCAGAAAGGCACCGGCACTCCCGGCAGTGGGCCGCCCGGTACAAAGGCCGGTGGATATTTCCCAATGGGAACAGGTGCTGGACCTGATTCGCGTCTCACCTGCCAATGCAGTTACCCAGTTGGGGCGTGGCATGCCGGATATCAGCAGCCCGACCCTCAAACCGCTGCTGCGCTCGCTGAGTCAGCTGAGTCGCCGCCAGAGCATGCCCAGTCTGTACTACGACAATATCTACGGTGTCCATACACTTCGCGAACAGATCGCACGCCTGATGCTGGATTCCGGCTGTAACCTCACGGCCAATGACCTGATCATCACTACGGGCTGTCACGAGGCCTTGTCGGCGAGCATCCGCGCCATTTGCTCGCCAGGCGACATCGTAGCAGTGGATTCGCCCAGCTTCTTCGGCGCCATGCAGACCTTGAAAGGGCTGGGCATGAAAGCGCTGGAAATCCCCACCGACCCGATAACGGGCATTAGCCTCGAAGCCCTGGAACTGGCGCTGGAACAATGGCCCATCAAGGTCATACAGCTGACGCCCAGTTGCAACAATCCACTGGGCTACGTGATGCCCGAAGCGCGCAAGCGGGCTTTGCTGACCCTTGCGCAGCGTTTCGATGTGGCGATCATCGAGGACGATGTGTATGGCGACCTCGCCTTCAACTACCCTCGCCCGCGCACCATCAAGTCCTTCGATGAAGATGGCCGCGTCCTGCTGTGCAGTTCGTTCTCCAAGAGCCTTGCCCCTGGGCTGCGTGTCGGCTGGGTCGCGCCGGGGCGTTATCTGGAACGTGTGCTGCACATGAAATACATCGGCACCGGCTCGACAGCCCCTCAGCCGCAACTGGCGATTGCCGAATTCCTTCAGGGTGGCCACTACGAGCCGCATCTGCGGCGCATGCGCACGCAATACCAGCGCAGCCGCGACCAGATGATCGACTGGGTCATGCGCTACTTTCCAGAAGGCACACGGGTCAGCCGGCCTCAAGGCGGCTTCATGCTATGGGTGGAACTGGCGGAAGATTTCGACACATTGCGCCTGAATCGTGCCTTGCTGGAGCACAACGTACAGATCGCAGTGGGCAGTATTTTCTCGGCATCGGGAAAATACCGGAACTGCCTGCGCATGAACTTCGCCCCAAAACCGACACCCGAAATCGAGAGCGCCATACGCAAGATTGGCCTGACGATTGCGAAAATGACCGAACAAACCGACTGACGTCTGAAAATCTTTCCGCTATTCCAGGGTCATATCGCATGCGAAACCCTGCCTGACGGATAAACAATTTGAAGAAATCATGGGCCTTGCCCCTTTGCCTGCTGGTTGCGCTGTGCGTCAGTGGCTGCACTCATCTCAGCGTTCCCAACGAGCCGAGCCAGGCCCTGGCGCCTTCAACCTCCGAATTCGGGCGCTCGATCCAGGCCTTGGCAATGCCCCATGAAGGGCGCTCGGGGTTTCGCCTGCTGCCCGAAAGCACCGATGCCTTCATGGCCCGTGCCGAGCTGATCCGCAATGCCAAAAGCAGCCTGGATCTGCAGTACTACATCGTGCATGACGGCCTGAGCACCCGCGCCCTGATCGATGAGCTGCTCAAGGCGGCAGATCGCGGGGTTCGTGTGCGAATCCTGCTGGACGACACCACCAGTGACGGCCTCGATCAGCCCATTGCCACCCTCGCCGCTCACCCGAACATCCAGATCCGCCTGTTCAACCCGCAGAACCTTGGCCGCGAGACCGGCGTGACACGCAGCGTCGGGAGGCTGATGAACCTGTCACGGCAACATCGACGCATGCACAACAAACTGTGGCTGGCCGACAACAGTGTCGCCATCGTCGGTGGACGCAACCTGGGTGACGAGTACTTCGACGCCGAGCCCAACATGAACTTTACCGACATCGACATGCTCAGCGTCGGGCCGGTCGCCGAGCAATTGGGACACAGCTTCGATCAGTACTGGAACAGCACGCTGAGCAAACCCATTGATGAGTTCATGTACATCCTGCCCACCGCCAGCGACCTGACCCAGGCCCGTGAACGGTTGGCCGCTTCTCTGGAAGAGGCCCATCAGCTACATAAAGCCCTGTACGAGCGCCTGATGAGCTACAAGACCCGGCCTCGCCTGAAAACCTGGCTCAACGAACTGGTCTGGGCACACAACCAGGCCTTGTGGGATGCTCCGACCAAGGTACTGGCGCGCGGAGAGCCCGATCCGCACTTGCTGCTCACGACGCAACTGGCTCCCGAGCTGCTGAAGGCGCATCAGGAGTTGATGCTGATTTCGGCGTACTTCGTGCCGGGCGAAGCCGGCTTGCTGTACCTCACCAACCGAGCGGACGCCGGTGTGTCCGTGAGCCTGCTGACCAACTCACTGGAAGCTACCGACGTACCCGCCGTGCATGGCGGCTATGCGCCCTATCGCAAGGCGCTGCTGGAACATGACGTAAAACTCTTCGAGCTGCGCCGCCAACCCGGCGACACGGGAAGCAGCGGCAGCGGCCCGCATCTGTTCAAGAAAAGCTCGTTCCTCACCAGTTCCGACTCAAGCCTGCACAGCAAGGCGATGATTTTTGATCGGCAGAAGATCTTTGTCGGCTCGTTCAATTTCGACCCGCGCTCGGTGCTGTGGAACACCGAAGTAGGCGTGCTGGTCGACAGCCCGCAACTGGCCGAAGAACTGCGCGAACTGACCCTGCAAGGCATGGCCCCGAACCTGAGCTACGAGGTGAAACTGGAAAACGGGCAAGTGGTATGGGTGACCGAAGACAACGGCCAGATGCATACCCTGCACAAGGAGCCAGGCGGCTGGTGGCGCCGCCTGAACTCCTGGGTCAGCAAGGCCATTGGCCTGGAAAAGATGCTCTAAGCGGCAATGGGTTGTTTGCCGCCGAATGCATTGCTTCTCAACGACAGAATCACCAACCCGAATGCCCCGGCCGCCATCATCAACGGCAAGGCATGGCCACTGACCCACTGGCTACCGGCACCGGCAGCCAGCGGCCCGAGCAGGCAACCGATGCCCCAGAGCTGAGCCACATGAGCATTGGCGCGCACCAGCGCATCATCGCGATAACGCTCGCCAATCAGAATCAGCGACAGAGTAAACAAACCACCCGCACTGGCGCCAAACAGCACCCACAGTGGCCAGATCAGCACTGTATCGATCAGCAACGGGATCAACAGGCTGGAAACCAGCAAGGCAATCGCGCAGCCCGAGAACAGGGCACGACGCGATACACGGTCAGCCAGCAGGCCGATCGGCAATTGCAGCAACGCATCCCCGACCACCACAGTGCTCACCATCATCAAGGCGATTTCCGGCGTGAAGCCTTCGCGCAGACAGTAAACCGGCAAGAGCGTCAGGATCAGCGCCTCGAACGCGGCAAACAGAGAAACCGCCCAGGCGATGGCCGGCATGCCCCGGCAAAAGCCGAGCAAATCCCGAAACGTCACCGAGCAGGCTTCGGTACTCGGCGCTCCGCTGCGCCCGAGCAACAGCAAGGGTGAACTGACCAGCAGCGCCACGCCGATCCAGAAACCATAATCGGCCTCGGTGCCGATCACGCCCAGCAACAGCGGCCCGGCCAGTTGGCTCAAGGCATAGCAACTGCCATACAGAGCGACCAGACGCCCACGCAAACGCTCGATCACCAACTGGTTGATCCAGCTCTCGCCCAGAATGAAGACGATGGTCAGGATCACGCCCAGCATCAGGCGCAAGACCAGCCAGACCTCGTAATAAGGCAGCAGCGCCAGCAGACCGACCGAGAATGCACCGGCCCACAGACACAGACGCATCAGGTTCGCCGTGCCGAAGTGTGAGGCCAGTCGGCTCGCAAGCCCCGCGCCCAGCAGCACCCCGATGGCAGGCATCGCCGCCATGATCCCGATGGCAAACGTGCCATAGCCCCAGCTTTCCAGCCGCAATGACACCAGCGGCATGCTGACGCCCACCGCCAGGCCGACACTCAGGACCGAGGCCAGCACAGCGAAATAAGTACCCCAACGCATTTCCCTGCTCCGACGGGTCAAGAAGTGTTCAATACAACCGGCAAACCTGGACCTGTGGGAGCGAATTCATTCGCGAATGAATTCGCTCCCACAGATTAAAGCCTTACAAAACCGTGTTTACAGCTTGATCCAGGTTGATTTCAGTTCGGTGTATTTATCGAACGCATGCAGCGACTTGTCGCGGCCATTGCCCGATTGCTTGAAGCCTCCGAACGGAGCGGTCATGTCGCCACCATCGTACTGATTGACCCACACGCTACCGGCCCGCAATGCTCTGGCTGTCAGGTGCGCCTTGGACAAGTCAGACGTCCATACCGCCGCAGCCAGACCATATTGCGTGTCGTTGGCGATCTGAATGGCTTCTTCAGCGCTGTCGAAGGTCAGGACGGACAGAACCGGACCGAAGATTTCTTCCTGGGCGATTTTCATCGCATTGTTCACGCCATCGAAAATGGTCGGCTCGACATACGTACCGCCCGTTTCCTCCAGAATGCGCTTGCCGCCTGCGACCAGCTTGGCGCCATCGGCGTGTCCGGCCTCGATGTACGACAGCACCGTATTCATCTGCTGGGTATCGACCAGAGCACCGACTGTCGTCGCCGGGTCCAGCGGATTGCCTGGCTTCCAGGCCTTGAGAGCCTCGATCACCAGCGGCAGGAAGCGATCCTTGATGGAACGCTCGACCAACAGCCGCGAACCGGCCGTACAGACTTCACCCTGGTTGAAGGCAATGGCGCTGGCAGCCGCTTCGGCGGCGGCCTGCAAGTCCGGCGCATCGGCAAAGACGATATTCGGGCTCTTGCCGCCAGCCTCAAGCCAGACGCGCTTCATGTTCGACTCGCCCGAATAGACCAGCAATTGCTTGGCGATCTTGGTCGAACCGGTAAACACCACGGTATCCACATCCATATGCAGGGCCAGAGCCTTGCCAACGGTATGACCATGCCCCGGCAGGACATTGAGCACGCCAGCCGGAATACCGGCTTCAATCGCCAGTTGCGCGATGCGGATGGCGGTCAGCGGCGACTTTTCGGAAGGCTTGAGAATCACCGAGTTACCGGTGGACAGCGCAGGCCCCAGCTTCCAGCAGGCCATCAGCAACGGGAAGTTCCACGGCACAATGGCCGCCACGACACCCACAGGCTCGCGGGTTACCAGGCCCAACTGGTCATGAGGCGTGGCGGCGACTTCGTCGTACAGTTTGTCGATGGCCTCGCCACTCCAGCTCAGCGCCTGGGCTGCACCCGGAATGTCGATATTGAAGGAGTCGCTGATCGGCTTGCCCATGTCCAGGGTTTCAAGCAGAGCGAGTTCTTCAACGTGTTTTTTCAGCAGGCCCGCGAAACGGATCATCGTGGCCTTGCGCTTGGTCGGTGCAAGACGCGACCACGCACCGGAATTGAATACGCTACGGGCACTGTCTACGGCACGCTGGGCGTCGGCGGCATCGCAACTGGCGACTTTGGCCAGTAAACGGCCATCAACCGGGCTCAGGCAATCAAAGGTAGCGGCTGAAGCGGAAGCTGTATATTCGCCATGGATGAAGGCGCGGCCTTCTATCTTTAAATCCTGGGCACGTTTTTCCCAGTCAGCATGAGTCAGGGTGGTCATACGCATGTCCTCCTTTTGATGGTAGTGGCGTGGCTGTAGAACATTAAGGACTCGATCCCGAGCCTGCGAGTTCAGCCCGAAGCATTCGCCACCCTAAACCAGCGATCTCGCAAATCCAATATATTTGACAAAAATAGCCACTTTTGGCCGTATATGTTGATTTTATTCAACGACCATTTTAAACGTCACGGCACTTATCAAGGCTGCGCGTTATCCAAGCAGCATCACTTCTCAGCGCCAGGTGAACACATGAGCATCGAAAACATTGTCGATTTCAGCGAAGCCGGTACGACTGCGGAGCACTATCGCCCTGCCCCCGAAAAAGTCTTCAAGGGTGATCCGCAGCAGACGATCTACAACCACTACAACAGCCCGTGCGGACAGATGAATGCCGGCGTCTGGGAAGGGACACCTGGGCAATGGCGGGTCAATTACACCGAACATGAGTATTGCGAGATCGTGCAGGGTGTTTCAGTACTGCGTGACGAGGAAGGCCGCGCCAAGACCTTGCGGGCAGGAGACCGGTTCGTGATCCCGGCAGGCTTCAGGGGGACTTGGGAAGTACTGGAAACATGCCGCAAGATTTACGTCGTGTTTGAGGCCAAAGATATAAATAAGTAACGCTTGGGGCGCGTCTGGATCCATGAATCTAGGGGCGTCCATTCCGGACATTCTTCATAAAGGACTATGAAAATGACTAACGACCAAATCACCCAGACCCTTCAATACCTGATCGGCACCCGCTACATACCAACTATCAAGGCCTACATCAGCGAGCTGACCGGTCGTGCCCGGGTTCTGGGTCCTGGCGATGTCAGCACCAGGGAATTCGATCTGAACCGCGTCCAGGTGAACACAGATCAGGAAGGTCTGATTTCGAGCTTCACGTTTGGCTGATACCACCAAATGACAGACACAAAAAAGCCCGCATTGCTGCGGGCTTTTTTGCAGGAGACTGTCCCGTCCTGAATAAGGTTTACACCTTCTGACCTTTCCTCAGGAGGATTCA
>NZ_JBMDJL010000020.1:0-133424 GCF_057809175.1 Pseudomonas sp. FG43 | reverse complement strand
ACGCAACCGGGTTGTATTACTACGGCCTGCGGTATTACGCGCCGTGGTTGCAGCGCTGGATCAATCCGGATCCGGCGGGAGTGGTGGATGGTTTGAATCTGTTCCGCTTCGTTCGCAATTCACCTCTGCGGTATACCGATAGTGAAGGCGCTGATCCCCGCGATGTCATTGTTGCGAAGGGGTTTTCCAATTTTACCCCCCTGCAGCAAGCCAAGCTGAAAGATGCTCTTGATGTGTCTGCCAAGCTATTGCGACGCACCATCGTTGAGCTGGGCAAAAGTCGCCCTGAGCATGGTGTTTCAAAAGCCTTTGCTGCAACCTATGGGCGGGATCTGCCTCCGGAATTAAAGAAGCTTACTGTTGCTGGAGTACGAAAAGAGCTAATCGAACAGAAAAAATTCTTGTCATCCATTCTTAAACCGAAAATAGCCAAATCCCTTGAGCTTTTCGACACCGATACTGACTTATTGGCCACAACGCGTATGACTAATGAAGTGTTCAGTAAGTTTCTCAGGATGCGAATATCCAGAACACATCTTGAATCACATAACGTGCTGAACGTTGCCCATACATTGATTCATGAAGCGTCTCACGCTGTTAGTGGTGCCTTGGATGCTTTTTACAATGAGGAGTTTATTCTTCCAGACAAAGTCAGCCCGGTAGTGGTTAAACAGTGGTCAAAAGAAATCAGAAAGACCCTGAAGTACATCGTGCTGAATGGACCGGAGGCACATGAGTTTGCTCCGTCCGATTATCGAGATGCCATGCTGGCTCTCGATGATAATGCGGACATAAGGGCGCGTCGAACAGAAGCATTTGGTGATCCCAAAATCCGGGCTTCGTTATTACGAATGAATGCCGACACTTATGCTGGACTTGTAATGTCTTCAAGACTGCCGGCAAGGCTGATGGCCAAGCGAGTGCGAAGTGAGATGCGTCAAGAGGCTAAACGTCAGAGAGTGGCATGACTGGCATCGGATTGAACCAATAAAAAACCCCCAACAACACCCTGCGGATGGGGATACGCAGGGTGTTGCCGAGGGCCTGTTGCTCTGTCAGCGACAAGTTGCAAGCTACAAGCCTCAAGTTACTTGAAGCTTCCAGCTTGAAGCTTGCCGCTATCTTTTATCGTGCAATCGTCTGCGTTTTCACGCCCGCTTCCAGCGCACCGGAACGGCCATACACATCTTCGTAGCGTTCGATATCGTCTTCGCCCAGGTAGCTTCCGGATTGGACTTCAATGATTTCCAACGGGATCTTGCCCGGGTTTTTCAGGCGATGGACCGACGCGATCGGGATGTAGGTGGACTGGTTTTCAGTCAGCAGGAACACGTTCTCGTCGCAGGTTACCTGAGCCGTGCCGGATACCACGATCCAGTGTTCGGCGCGGTGGTGGTGCATTTGCAGCGAGAGGCTGGCGCCCGGTTTGACCGAGATGCGCTTGACCTGGAAGCGGCCGCCCATGTCCACCGAGTCGTAGGAGCCCCACGGACGATAGACTTCCAGATGGTTCTGGGTTTCGCTGCGGCCCTGTTCGTTGAGGGTGTTGACCATCTGCTTGACGCCTTGGACCTTGTCCTTGTGGGCGATCATCATGGCGTCCTTGGTTTCGACGACCACGATGTTGTCCAGGCCGATCACCGATACCAGTTTGCCGTTGCCGTGGATCATGCAGTTGCGGCTGTCCTGAATGACGACGTCGCCTTTGGTGACGTTGCCATGGTTGTCTTTTTCCTGCACTTCCCACAGTGACGACCAGCAGCCGACATCGCTCCAGCCTGCCGACAGTGGCACGACGCAGGCGCGCTGGGTTTTTTCCATGACGGCGTAGTCGATGGAGTTGTCCGGGCAGCAGGCGAAGGTCGCGGCATCGATGTCTACGGCGCCGCCGTCGTGCTGGCTGCGCTCAAGGGTCAGCAGGCAGGTGTCGTAGATATCCGGATCGTGTTTTTTCAGCTCTTCCAGGAAGCGGCTGGCACGGAACAGGAACATGCCGCTGTTCCAGTAGTAACCGCCTGCCTCGACGAACTCGGCAGCGCGTTTTTCGTCAGGCTTCTCAACGAAGTGCGACACGCGGCTCACGCCTTCCGGCAGCAGCGCATCGGCGGTGGATTTGATGTAACCGTAGCCGGTTTCCGGTTTGTTGGCCGGTACGCCGAACAGGACCATTTCGCCACGCTCTGCTGCGACGGTGGCCAGGGCCAGTGCGCGTTGCAGGGCTTTCTGATCTTCGATCACGTGATCGGCCGGCAGGACCAGCATCAGCTCGTCGTTGCCTTCATTAACCAGCATCATCGCAGTCAGGGCAACGGCGGGTGCGGTGTTACGCCCGAACGGCTCCATCAGGATGGCCTGGGTGTTGAGGTCCAGTGCTGCCAACTGCTCGTTTACGATGAAACGATGCTCCTTGTTGCAGACCACGATGGGCTCTTGCATACCCTCGAACACCAGACGCTCCAGGGTTTGCTGGAACAGGGTGTGTTCGCCTGTCAGTGCCAGGAATTGTTTAGGGAATTGTTTACGCGAAAGCGGCCAGAGTCGTGAACCGCTACCGCCTGACAAGATCACTGGAATCATTTTGTTTCTCCAATAGCATTCAATAAGGGCTGTTCGTGGTTTTCTGTCGTTTCTGTCTTTTTCTTGTACTGCGCTAGCGGGTCCGTGGCTGACAGAGGCCATGAACCCGCCAACTTGATTTTTAGCGAGTCGCTACCGGTGGCTTGACCCAGACTGGCGACAGGTTGCTGCCGCTGCCGGTGATGTACAGCACGGCGGCTTCACCACGTTCCAGGGCAACAGGCTTCACGTCAGTGACTTTCTTGTCGCCGTCGTACAGCGCCAGGCTGACTTTCACCGGGTTGATTTCACGCTCGCCGGTGCCTTTGGCTCCTACGGTCTTGACCACTTCGGTCTTGCCGTCGGCGGTTTTCAGGGTCAGCGATTTGTCGCTGAGGTTCTGGACGCGAACCAGGGACTTCTGCTTGTTCTTGAACGGTGCTTCTTCAACCAGTTGCGGCTTGCCGCTGGCGTTGTTGACCAGGGTGTAATAACGGTCGCTGGCCAGTTTCACCGGTACGGTCTGGCTGCCGAGCTTGGCGGTGTAGTCGCCTTGCGGCATGAAGCTGAACGCAGTGCTGCCCAGTGGCGCGACTTCGTTGAGGTTGGTGTTGCCAACGCTGGCGCTGATTTCTGCGTTGCTGGCGTTGTAGACACGCACGAAGGTCGAGCCTTTCGGTGCGGTCGGGCCGTAGAGGGCAGAGTCACCGGCAAGGGCTTGCAGGGACATCAGGCCGAGGGTTGCGGCCAGTGCGCAGGTTTTGAACAGGCTTTTCTTGGCCGAACGATTTGGAGTGTGCTGTAAGGTCATAATTCAGTCCTCTCAGTTTTGCGCCTGGTTGGGCGACTCGGATTGTTTGGTGTTAAGGGCCAGGTTCTCTTGGCTATCACGTGACTTCTTCAACTCGGCGATCCACTGTGGATCGAACTCGCCAAGGTCGTTGTGAGCAGGCAGATAGCGCTCCGGGAATTCCCAGATGACCACTTGTGGTGGTGTGGTCTTGAACGCATCGGTTTGCAGATACTTGAGCATCGGCAGAATCGGCCCGTGACCGTCTTCTGCGTAGTTGACGACGTCGCTGCGCAGTGCCTGCTTTAGGGCGCCGACGAAGTTCCAGTTGGGGTTGGCGCTGTAACTGGTGCCAACCAGGCCGACCGGAATTTCGGTGTCTGCAAACAGGGCATCATCATCGGCGGCAGTTCCTTCGACCGGATTTGTGCTGCGTTGTTGCAAATCATCCGGCTTTGGAAGCAAATTGCTGAACAGCGGATCCAGTGGCAGGAAGTTGGTCAGGTCGCCTTTGTAGGGCGTGACTTCCTTGGCCTGGGTGACGAATTGCTCGGGTTCGCCGTTCAACGTTGTCTTCCCGGAAATCGCGACACCCAGTTGCTGCGCCGCCACTTCTGCACCCATCGGGGTCCAGTGCGTGTCGGTGCGCAGGAACACCTGGCCTTGCTGCTTGGCGGCCTGCAACGGCGCCAGCAGGTCAGGGGCGAAGATGCCGGCTTGCGCGACCTGAGCATGGAACTGTTGATACAGATCGGTGTGCAGCGTGGCCGGTCTGTTATCGCCAATGTGCTCTGGATACAGGCGGGTCTTGGCTGGAACAATTGCCAGCACCAGTTCCGTGCCTTGCTTTTTCAGCTCGTCGCGTACGCCCTGAATCAATGCCAGGTTGTCCGCTTCGTTCTTCTCGCCATTGGGAATGGCATCGAACTCTTCGTCGGTGTAGAGCCACTGGTCCTTGCCGACCACGACACCCGGGCGGCCTTCATTGAACAGCTTGAAGTCCAGGGCGGCCCAAAGGTTTGTACCCAGGCGTTTGATCGGGAACTCATCGTCGTAATGAGTTTCCGCCGCCTTGGTCCATTTGCCGTCGAGCACTGTGGTTTCGGCCGAGGTCGAGAAGTTGCTGAAACTGCGCAGCGACCAGGCCCCCAGAACCACCAGCAGGGTCATGAACAGGGTGACGTAGAGGATTCGTAATGAACGGGTCATGTCAGGCTCCTCAGAACTGGAAGTAAAGGAACGGCGAGAAGCTCTGCGCCGAAAGTTTGAGAATCGAAGCGATGAACAGCAGCAGGATCAGCGCACGCATGGCGTAGCGAGACCAGTCGGCAGTCCAGTAGGCCGGTTGCACCTGGGCGTTGGTACCGACGGTGTAGCCAGGCAGGTTGATGCTGCCGGGTGCGTCGCCAGGTACGGCCTTGATGGTGCCGGGCTCTGCGGTTGCCGGGCCGTCGGCCTTGGGCTTGTCGCTTTCCGAGCGGCCCTGGTAGAAGTCGCGCAGACCGAAGTACGCCAGGGTTGCGTAGGCCAGGATCAGTGTCGCTACTTGCAGACCGGTCAGGCTTGCACGGTTGAGTTCCGACAGGTTCCAGTCGCCGAAGCTGAACATGGCGCTGTACATGCGGCCTGCAACGTGCAGGTTTTCAGCGCGGAAGATGACCCAGCCGATAACCACCAGCAGGAAGGTCAGCGCCCAGCGGATCGGGTTGAAGCTGTAAGGCTTGGTGTTGATGCCCACCGCTTTTTCGATCGCCAGCCACATACCGTGCCATGCACCCCAGATGACGTAGGTGATGTTCGCACCGTGCCACAGACCGCCCAGCAGCATGGTCAGGAACAGGTTGCGATAGGTCGCGAACTTGCCGCCACGGTTGCCGCCCAGCGTGATGTACAGGTAGTCACGCAGCCAGGTGGAGAGGCTGATGTGCCAGCGACGCCAGAACTCGGTGATCGACTGGCTGATGTAAGGCTGTTTGAAGTTTTCCATGAAGCGGAAACCCATCATCAGGCCCAGGCCGATGGCCATGTCACTGTAACCGGAGAAGTCGAAGTACAACTGCGCGGTGTAGGCCAGCGCACCCAGCCAGGCATCACCCGTGGTCGGGTTTTCCAGGGCGAAGCAATGGTCTGCGACCACGGCCAGGGTGTCTGCGATGAACACTTTCTTGATGAAGCCCTGCATGAAGCGCGTGCAGCCTTCGGAGAACTTGTCCAGCGTGTGGGTACGGTTGTTGAACTGGTCGGCCAGGTCACGGAAACGCAGCACGGGGCCGGCGATCAAGTGCGGGAAGATCGCGACGAATGCAGCGAAGTCGATCAGGTTGCGCGTGGCCGGTGTGTCGCCGCGATAGACGTCGATGATGTAGCTGATGGACTCGAAGACATAGAACGAGATACCGATCGGCAACAGCACGTGGGTCAGGATGAATGGCTCCAGGCCCATCGAGGTCATGGCCGCGTTGATGCTGTCCACACCGAAGTTGGCGTACTTGAAGTAGCCAAGGATGCACAGGTCCACGCCCACGCCGAGCAACAGCCAGCGTTGTGCCGGTTTGGTCCTGACCCCGCTGGCCCCGATCTGTAGACCGATCCAGTAGTTCCAGACTGTGACGGCGATGAACAACGCCAGGAAGTCCACACGCCACCAGGCGTAGAAGATGTAACTGGCTATCAGCAAGAGCAGGTTGCGATAGCGTTGCCCGCTTATGTAGTACAAGCCGAAGAAGATCGGCAAGAACAGAAACAGGAACACGTTGGATGAGAAAACCATCCTTATCTCTCCGTTTGTCCAACATTCAAGGGCTCAAAGCCCCCCCAAACCCCCCATGAAATTCGGGGGGTAAAACACTCACGCTACCTGTCCTGTGGAAGCGGATTCATCTGCGAAGAGTTTTGTATCTTCGCGAATGAATTCGCTCCTACACGTTCGTCACGAACCGCCCTTGTCACCTTTTTCATGGGACGGGTCGTAGACTTTGGTCAGATCGCCGCCCAGACGGAACGTCTTGAACGGTTGCATCTCGTGCTTGTGTTCGATCACATCCGGGCTGCAGGTGTAGAGCGAGCAGAACGGTTCGAGCCAGGCGAATTTCGGATCTTTCTTCAGCTCGCTCATGTCCTGCTTCTCGCCACCGCGCGAGGCGAAGTCGTTCGGGTTTTTCACCCCGGCGAGTACCCGGTCACCCAGGCGTTTGAGTGCGCCATTGTTTTCATTGCGCAGGTCGAGACCGTTGGCCTGGGCGAAGCTGGCGATCATGGCCAGTGGCGGCAGGGCGTAGTTGTGATACGCCAGGGCGCGCTGACGACGTTTCATTTCGTTCGGCAGGAAGCCGTCCCTGTCGACCTGATTGGCGGCGACCTTGTATTCCTTGACCGCCCAGTCGAACAGGTCACGGCGGTTGGTGGCGACAGCAGTTGCCATCACTGACCATGCGGCCCAGTAGGAGTGGTTGTTGATCTTCTCCATAGGCAGGTTGCTCCAGTCACTGATCACCTGGTCTGCCAGCTTGCTGAACCAGGCTTCGATGACCTGAGTCTGCTGCTGACGGTTGGCCAGCGGTTGCGACTCGGAGAACTTCAGGCGCAGGTAGGACGATGCCATGCTGCCCAGTGCCCATTTGCGCATGGACTTGCCGGTGTGGTTGAACTCACGGGACTCCAGCGCATCGGCCTGAGCCCAGGTAGTGAGCATGTTCAACGCACAGTCGAGTTGTTCCGGGCGACCGTCGCGCATGTACTGCATCACGACCTTGCTGATACCGCGCTCAAGAGTCGTGATGTCTTTGGTGGCATCGCGAAAGGCTTCTTCGGACTCTTCATTGAGCGTTGCACGTGCCTTGTCGGAGCCTTCGTACTTGCTGCGGAACACCAGTTTGTCGGTGTACGGTTTTGGCACGGCATCACACGTGAAGTCGTGGCTGCCGGTTTTCATTTTTTCGATAGGGGCTGAATACCCCTGCGGGGGAACCAGCGTCGTTGTGGCAGATGCACCCGATGCCCATGCCATCGATGACAGGATTGCCATCGAGAGCAGGGTAGGGCGTATCAGTTTCGGAGTCTGCATAAGTCACCTCATAGTCCGGCTTGAGCGGTGTGTTGCGCCGTGCTTGGGAACACATTGCGCTTGCATACTTTTGCTTCGACTTTCAGTGGTGCTGTCCCTGCTTCCGGGCCCTGTATTTCAAGAGCGAGCAATTGTTGGTTTGCCCAGTCTTCGTCTTCGCGCAGTTCAAAGGCGAAACGTCCGTCGGTATCGGCGGTGTCCGGCTTCTCGATTTTCAGGTCCTCGTGACGACCGTTCATGTACCAGAGCCTGGCCTGAAGGGTTTTCACCGAGGTGTCATCGAACCGGATATCGATCTGGTTCTGGCTGTTGCGGATGTCCTTGATGCCATTCTTGCCGTTGACCAACACTTCGTTGTTGCCCGGCTTGAGAGTGGTGCTGGCGCTCATGACCGCAGGCTTGCCTTCGCAACCGTTATCCAGCAGCGCCATCATCTGGCGGTAGATGGTTTCCTGGTCCAGGCGATACAGTGGCGAGAATTCCCAGATCAGGATCTTCGGTGGACGCTGCTGGAAGTCTTCGCTGCCCAGGTACTGCAGCATCGCGCCTTCCAGACCGCCACCAGGGAATGCCACGTTCAGCACATCGGCACCGATGTATTCCTGAAGGAAGCCACCGAAGTTGTAGTTCTTGCCGCTGTGACTGGTACCGACCAGAGTGATTTCCGGGTTTCCGGAATCGCCGAACAGATCGCCGTCACCTGCTTCACCCTTGGGCTCGGTGGTGAACTGATCCATGTACTGAATCGCGTAGCTGGTGCCGCACAATTGACCTGCCATGTTGTGCAGGGTTCCGGTCTTGCCCATGCGTCCGGACTTGTGGCTCTCGAATTCACGCTTGGGAATGTCGGCGTAGCCCGGTACTTTTTTCACGGTTTCGGCAACGATTTTCGCGGTGCGTTGTGCGCCGTACGGTGTCCAGTGCTGATCGCCACGGAAGTAGAAATCATGGGCCTGTTGCTCGTTGGTCAACGGCGACAGATCCGGCACCCAGTAGCCCATCTTGCTGAAGCGACCGAGCATGGCCTGATAGTTTTTCAGGGCCTTGTCGTAGTCGTACTTTTCACGTTCGGCAGGGAACAGTTTGTTGCGATCCACCAGGCCGCGGGTCGGCTGATAGACCATCACCAACTCCACACCCTTGCTCTTGAAGGCATCGTGCAGTTCCTGCAGGCGGCGATAGCCGGCGGGCGTTGTGTCGAACTCGGTGCGCAAGTCTTCCTGGGTACGGAACAGCCAGTCGCCCTCGGCCTGAACAAGGGTGGTGAAGTTCTGCTGATAGCGCGTGGTGTAGTTCTTCGCGTCATGGGCAGCAGGGCACAGGTTGCAGCAAGGCTCGGCGGTGAAGGTCGGCGCTTGCGAGTCATCTGCGCGAGCCGCGCCAGCGGCGGCCATGAGGGCTGCGGTCAGGCTGGAGAGGCTCAGTAGTTTGATCAGTTGTGCGTGCATAAAAATACCTTTCCTCATTCCCGCAGTTCGGTCTGGCTTTCGACGGGGTCGATCAATACGGCTTTCTTCTGGCGTACCAGCAGGTCGAGGATTTCGTCCTGACGCTCACCCAGGATTCCGTTGAGGCTGATGCCTACCGGTTTGGTCGGTGCGAGCATCGATACGCGATAAAGCTCCACGCTCAGTGGCGAGTCGATGGACAGAGGGCCGGAGCCGTTACTGACCAGTTCGCCGCCCACCAGGATCAGCGACACCTCGGCGTCGAAGGGGTCCAGGGCGATATCGCGGTCGGTATTGGTCAGGTCCTTGATGTGCCCGTAGACGCCCATCAGGCCGTTGCCCATGGCGACGTTTTCATAGAGCTTGATGTTCACGCTGTTACGAACGCGGATACCGTGGCGGCGGTTGGCAATGACACGGTTGCCCCACAGCAGGTTGTTGCCGCTTTCGTACAAGGTGATGCCGTCGGTGTGGTTCTGGTAGATCTCGTTATAGGCAACGATGTTGTTGACGCTATTACGGTCCAGTACCACGCCCGACAGTTTGTTGTTGTGGCTCTTGTTGCGGAAGATGAAGCTGTTGTCCACTTCCCGGGAAATGATGATCCCGTGCTTTTTCTTGGTCCCGTATACGTCGTTCTCGGCAATGATCAGATTGTGCGAGCGGTCATGCGGGTCAATGCCGTAGACGATGTTGTCTTTGTAGGTGTTGCCCTTGACGACAAAGTCGCGGGTTTCGTAGCAGTAGAAGCCGTACCACATGTCCGCGAATTCCGAATCGACGATCCAGCCGGTCGGCTCGGGACGCTTGAGGATCTTCGCGGTGTTGGGCGTGTACTGGGAAATACTGATGCCGTAGGACTTGCTCTGGTCGTAACCCATGCTCGACATCCTGGTGTTGGCGATCCAGGTTTCGGAGCCACCCCAGGTCAGTATGAACGGCCGGAATTCGTCAGGCTTGCGATACAGCGCAAGGCCGTTACGCTCTTCACTCCAGGCGTCGACCTTGGTGTGAGTGATCAGCAACTTGCCTTCGCTGACCAGGAACGAACCCTTTTCCTGAGACAGGCGCAGTTCCTTGGTTCTCTTGTCGATCTCGAAGATGCCGGTTTCCTTGACGAGGATCGGCAGGCGAGCGATGTACACGCCTGGCGATACTTCGTTCAGAAACTGTTTGGGCACTTTCTTGGCCAGGTCCTGCAGGGTCACATAGCCGTCGGAAATCATGATGGCTTGCGGGATGCCGCGCTGGCGGGCAACCCATTCGGCCATCTTGTTATCGCCGCCGATGAACTCCTTGAGGCCCGTTTCTTCCATCATGCGCGCCACGGTTACTTTGCCTGGCTTGCTGCGGTCGATCTTTTTCAGGGCCGCTTCAGCGGTGTAGCCGCTGATGTCTGGCAACACAGGCTTGTCCATCGCCAGCGGCTCGATGGGCGCGCTGCTGATGGTGTAGTTCTTGGCCTGTTGCAGTTCCTTGACGTTTGCCGGGACAGGTGCGACCGGCGCAGTGTTGGCCAGCGCTGCGGTGCTGGCCATCAGCAGCGCGCTGCTCAGCACTGCACTTTCGAGCAGGGCATGAGGCCAGGTGCGGTTACGCACATTGCTTGCTTGACTGTTCATCTCATCGCACTCCTTTGGCGGTTCGCATCAGAAGCGCCAGATGACGTCGACAATGGCGCGGTGCATGTATTCATCCACGCCGTTGTGGTAAGCGTCGCCGGGCTTGAAGACACCGGCACGCAAGCGCACCAGTGCCGAAGGTTCGTCGATCGACTGGCTCACTGCGGCTGGCAGCAGGCCCTGTTTGAAATACTTGGTGACGACCAGATCCATTTCCTGACCCAGGTCCTTGCGGCCGTCTTCCAGCGGCAGGGAACTGAAGGTGTTGGTCGGTACGCCGTTGGCATCAGTGATTTCCCGGTTAGGGTTGATGCCCGCGCCGCCGATGCCCGAGTTGCCGTCCACACGACGGAACTTGTGGTAGATCAGCGAGGCGTCGTACTCGTCGTTCATGCGCCACGAAGCGAACAGAGAGCCGGTTTCCACGTTGGCCATTTCGCCCTGGAAGGCTTCACCGAAGCGATGGATGCGCGAGCGGGTGCCGGTCCAGTTGGAGCGGTTACTTTCCAGACCGTTCTGTACGTAGTCCTTGCTGGCGCGCGAGTAGGCTGCACCGACTTGCCATTGCGGATCGAGACGGAACCGCACGCCCAGGTCGGTGGCCCAGCCATTGAGGTCACGGCTGTTCTTCTGACCGGCCAGGTACTGATCGGTGGCAGGGTTGTAGTTCGCGCCGATTTCGTCGCGGTTACCGGTCAGCCAGGTCAGGCTGCCCCAGTAGTTGATCGGGTTGGTGTTGCGGTGGTTGTAAGCGTCGCTGTCGGCAGTCAGGCCCAGCCAGGTCAGGTCGCCATTGGAAGTCTTGTCCAGATCGTCCAGGACTTCGTTCTGGTTCTTGAGCTTGCCGTCGTCATGGCTGTAGTGGGCGCGAACACCGGCCCAGTGGCCAGGTGTCCATTGGTAGCTGGCCGAGCCGAACAGGTGCTGGCGGTCTTCATCGTCCGGAGCCAGTTCGGTCAGGTCGGTACGGTATTCGCTGAAGCGTTGTGCAGCGCCCAATTCGGCACGCAGCAAGGTAGTGTCGAAGGTCCAGTTGATGGCTTCGATGTTGGTGTCGTGCCACTGACCGTCATCGTTGCGCAGACGCTGGCGACCTACCTTGAGGATTTCACCGGGGTAGGGCGTGAAGCCGCTGTAGCCGATCCAGAACTCGCGCAGTGCCGCATAGCTCTTGTCGACTTCGCGCTCGCTGGAGTTACCGCGTGAACGCTGAGTGCCGGTTTCGCCATTGTTGGAAGTCGTGGTCTGTTCCAGCGGGTCGGTCTGGATGGTATCGGTGGCGGTGACCACCTGGCCCATTGCGTAGGCGCTCCAGTTGCCGCTCTGGCCGTAGACCCAAGGGCGCAGATCAAGACCCAGACCTTTGACGTCACCGCCCGAGCGAGTGCCCAGGTCGCGGTCGTCTTCGGACTGCGCGCTGATTTTTACTTCGATACCGAAATTCTGTTCTTCAGTCAGCGCTGCCAACGTCGGGCAGGCCCACAGCAGAGTAAAACCAAGGCCCATGCCGGCGGCCATCAAAGGATTCAACTTCATAGCGCTTCCTCACCGTCTTTTTCTTCTGTCAGGGTCTGCACCAGCACGTTCTGTCTGGCAGTGACACCCCGGACCTTTTGTTCGCGTTGCAGCAACCCTTGGGCGGCGGCGCGTTTTTCAGGCGGTAGTTGAGAGTCGAGTACTTGCGCAAGCTCGGTGGCTTGCGGTGTGCCTTGAGCCAGTGCCAGCTGGCCAAAGACCCAGGCGTTGACCGGATCGGGCTTGGTGCCCTTGCCTTGGGAGAACAGTTGCGCGATGGCAAAGTCGGCGCTGTTCTGGCCGCCACGGGCGGCGGTCAACAATTCGTCCAGTGCCTTCTGTGGATAGACCTCGCCCAGATAGCCGCGGCGGTAGATCTGACCCAGGTAGTAGTGGGCGGAGATTTCAGTGGCAGCAGCTTTCTGCAGGTGTTCTTCGGCTTTCTTCGCGTCGGCCGGCACCCATTTGCCTTCGTAATAGAGCCTGCCCAGCAGCAGTTCGGCGCGGGGTTGATCCGCTGCGCGACCGTTGCCCAGGTACTCCATCATCTTGTTCACGTCACCCAGTTCAGGGAAGTCGTAAAGCAGTTTGGCCAGCGTGACCCACGAAATCGGGTAGCCCGGCGCGATATCTTCCAGCAGTTGCTGGGCAGTCTTCTCGTCCGGAGTGCCGATCTGGCTGTCGCCCAGCACACGGGCTACGCCGTCCACTCGCTGGGCACTGACACGACCCGAAGCATGGGCGCTCTTGAGTTGCTCGATCAGCGCTGCCTGCTGCTCGGTCTGGCCGCGTTTCTGATAAACGGTGGCCAGCTCGACGTAGCAGATGTCAGTGCTGTTCAGAGCCTGTTTGCAGATGCTTTCGACTTCACTCAGATGCTGGTCATAAGTGCCTTGGGTGCGATAGAGCAGCACCTGAGCCAGACCAGCTTCCGGGTAGCCGTTGGCGCGCCACTGGTTGATCTTCTGCTGGGCATCCACGTTCGGGAAGCTTTGCGGGTATTGCAGGTAAAGCATGGCCAGCGGCAGCAGGGTGCCGGACTCACCATTGGCGAATGCCTTGGTGAGCAGCGCTTCTGCTTCATGGTGCTCGGCCAGTGTGGCATCGGGTTTTACGGCCAGCAGGCGCCCCAGACGCGATTGCGCCCGGGGTGAAGTTGCGGCGGCTGCGCGATAGGTGGCTTCTGCCTCTTTGAGCTGGGCAGGATCACCGGTACCGACCTGGATGTCGGCCAGACCGACTTGTGCATCGCTGTAGCCCAGGTCCGCCAGTTGCCGATAGTTCTGCTGCGCCAATGCAGTGTCGCCGTTTTTAAGGGCTTCATTGGCGAGGCGTTGATCGGGCAGGCCGGCACAGCCGCTCAGGCCGAGCGCGACGGCGAGGCTCAATAGCGTGGGGGTCGACAGGCGTCGTAGTGGGCTGTTCATGATTACAGACCCGCAGCCATGGCTTTATCGATCAGCCAGTTCACGGACGGGCCACGGTCGCTGACGACTTCGACAGGGCGGCCAGCCAGGGTGCTGCTCAGGCTTTCGTCAGGCTGGATCTGAACACGAATGTCGGTGGACAGGTCGGTGTTGCTCAGGTTGCTGCTGCTGACGATCTTGCCGGTGCGCAGTTGATCTTCGCCAGCGATCTGGAAGCTCACAGGCGTGCCAGGCTTGACGTCGTTGAACTGGCGATAGGTGAAGCGGGCTTCGACAGTGGCCGGTGCGTTGCGTGGCACCAACTGGAAGATCACCTGGCCTTTGGATGCGAACTGACCGTCAGCCACCAGTTGACGAACCACGACACAGTCGCAAGGGCTGGTCATGGTGCCACTCATTTGCTTGCCATAAAGCTCTTCGATCTTGGCTGGTTGCAGGTCTTCGCCAGTCAGGCTGCCCTTGAGCATTTCCAGCATGCTGGTGTTGAAGGTTGCCAGCGGTGCGCCTTTGGCGGCTTCGCCATTGGCGGGGATCAGGCTTTGCACAGTACCTTCGCGCGGCATGGTCACGTCCATGCTCGGCACCGATACCAGACCTGCCGAAGCGTGGCTGACGAAGTACAGGCCGTACACGGTCTTGAAGATGAAACCGAAGGCCGCGAGACCGACGATGAAGATACCCAGGCTGAAGGTCACAGCACGCAGACGACCCAGGGCGCTCATACCACCGGATTCGTTCTTGCTCTTGCGGGCCTTGGTGAAATTGTCGCGTTGCAAGGTGGCCAGCACTTCACCCAGGCTGACGATGTCGCCGCTCAGGTGGGATGTGATGATGTGGCGCAGGGTCGCGATGTCTTGTGCTTCAAGGTTCTGGAACTGGCAGCCGACACGACCGCTTGCGCTGCTGATGGAGCGCACTTGCATTTCGACGTCCATGGCCAGGCCAAGGTTGTCGATGAGGAACTGCAGGCGGCCCTTGATCACTTCGCCTTCGGTCAGTTTGATCTGGCTTGGGGCAATGAAGCTCAGACCACCGGCCGACAGGTCTTCGATCCGTACCAGAGGAGCATTCTGCTCGCCGGTGAGCAGGCGCAGCTTGGCTGGAATCTTGACCCGTGCGTGTTGGCGCTGGGCTTCCGATTCATGTACGACGTTCGCATTCACGGCTGTATTCATGGCAATTATTCCTACTTGAGCGATTGATTCATTGGCCCGGTCAAACCATCGTCAGCAGTACTGCGACGAAGATGGTGCCAGCTGAAAAAGTCATGGTTCGGGACGACCAGGTGTTGAACCAGCCCTGAAAGCTGGCCATGTCGCGGCTGAGTTTTGTGTCCTGGCGGGTCCAGGACTGTCGGTCCAGGCGGAAGAAAACGTAGATTTTCATCAGGGCGCCGACGATCTGGTTGTAATAGAGAATGATGGGGTAGGCAGGCCCTATCCTGTGTCCCGAGCAGGACAGCAGCAGTGTCAGGATCAGGCGGGTCATGCCGATCCACAGCAGGTACATCAGGATGAATGCGCCGCCGTACTTGAAGCTGGCAATGATGGCGACGGTCAGGCCAAGGATCGATGTCCACATCGACACGCGCTGGTCGAACAACACCACGCTGGTGAACAGACCCAGGCGACGAATGCCCAGACCCAGTGCGCGGGAGTTCTGACGCAGGTTGTTGCCGTACCAGCGGTACATCAACTTGCGACTGGCCTTGAGAAAGCTTTTTTCAGGAGGGTGTTCAACGGTGTTGATGGCGGCATCGGGCACGTAGAACGTGTCGTAACCCAGGCGCATCAGGCTGAACCAGCTCGACTTGTCGTCACCGGTCAGGAACTTGAAGGTCCCTAGACGCCAGTGATTGAGCGAGTCGCTTTCCACGTCGGCAATGAACTCGGGGTCGGTTACCACGGTGGCGCGGAATACCGACATGCGACCGGTCATGGTCAATACGCGCTTGGACAGGGCCATCGAGCACATGTTGATGTGGCGCTGGGCGAAACGCAGCTTGTGCCATTCGCTCATGATGTAGCCGCCGCGAACCTCACAGAACTCGTTGGTGGTCAGGCCGCCGACATTGTCGAACAGGTGGAACCACGGAACGGTCTTGCTGACGACGCCTTCATTGAGCACGGTGTCGCCGTCGATCACGGCCACTACTGCGCGTTCATCCGGAAGGTGACGCGAGATGGCGCGGAAGCCATAAGCCAGGCCGTCGCGCTTGCCGGTACCAGGGATGCGCACGAAGTCCAGCTTCACACGCTCGGGCGGGTTCATCTTGGCCCACAGGCTCTTGACCAGCAGCTCATCGGACATTTCAACCAGCGAGCAGACGATGGTGGTCGGCAGTCCGCAGTTGATCGCCTCACGAATGACCGAGCTGTAAACCTGAGCAGTGGTCAGAGCTTCGATACGGAAGCTGGTGACCATCAGGAACACATGGGAAGGATCTGCTGCCTTGCCCAGCTTTTTCAGCTTGCGGCGCAAGTGTGGGTAGACCACATACAGAAATATCATTCCGCGTACGAAATGCGTGATCCCCATGGAATAGCGCCAGATACCCACGGCGCCAATCAGGAAAATAAAGTTCCTCGACTGTGAGTCGAAGATACTGGTAGGCAATGCAGTTGCGATGCCCATTAACAAACTTAGGTAAAACAGCCAACCGGCGGCCTCTAGTAGGCCGTGTTTTAGCCTGTCCATAGATTTGTATCCCAAAGTCAGTTGCAAGCCTCAAGCCCCAAGCTGCAAGCGGGAGGCTTGAGCTTGTGGCTTGGTGCTTGGCGCTTGCGGCTGATTTACCAGCAGATACCTTCAGCACGGCCGCTTTCGCCGGTGCTCTTGGACATGAAGCCCACTAGGTCTACAACGTGCTTGCCGTGAGGCGTCTGGTCGGCCAGGGCGCGGAAGCGCTCGTCGCGGTTACCCAGGATGATCACGTCGGAATCGTTGATGACCTGATCGAAGTCCGAGTTCAGCAGGGACGACACGTGAGGGATCTTCGACTCGATGTAGTCCTTGTTGGCACCGTGTACGCGAGCGTATTCGACGTTGCTGTCGTAGATGCTCAGGTCGAAACCTTTACCGATCAGCATTTCGGCCAGTTCGACCAGCGGGCTTTCGCGCAGGTCGTCGGTGCCGGCCTTGAAGCTCAGGCCCAGCAGGGCGACTTTGCGGGTATCGTGGCTGGCCACGATGTCGAAAGCGTTCTGTACCTGAGAGACGTTGCTGCGCATCAGGGAGTTGAGCAGCGGTGCTTCCACGTCCAGGCTGCCTGCACGGTAGGTGAGGGCGCGAACGTCTTTTGGCAGGCAGGAACCGCCGAAGGCGAAGCCTGGGCGCATGTAGTACTGGGACAGGTTCAGTTGCTTGTCCTGGCAGACCACTTCCATCACTTCACGGCCATCGACGCCGACTGCCTTGGCAATGTTGCCGATTTCGTTGGCGAAGGTGACCTTGGTGGCGTGCCACACGTTGCAGGTGTACTTGATCATCTCGGCAACGGCGATGTCCTTGCGGATGATCGGTGCGTCGAGTTCTTCGTACAGCGATTGCAGAACGTCACCGGAAGCCTTGTCGAACTCGCCGATAACGGTCATTGGTGGGTGATCGTAGTCTTTGATCGCGGTGCTTTCACGCAGGAACTCAGGGTTCACTGCAACGCCGAAGTCGACGCCGGCTTTCTTGCCCGAGCAGTCTTCCAGAATCGGGATTACCACATTGGCGACAGTGCCCGGCAGCACGGTGCTGCGAACCACGATGGTGTGGCGGGAGGTCTTGTCACGCAGGACATAACCGATTTCGCGGCAGACGGATTCGATGTAGTCGAGTTCCAGGTCGCCGTTCTTCTTGCTGGGCGTACCCACGCAGATCATCGACAGGTCAGTGGCGCGGATGGCTTCGGAGAAGTCCGTGGTGCCGCGCAGTTTGCCGTTGCGAATGCCCTGTGCCAGGAGGTCTTCCAGGCCGGGCTCGACGATAGGCGATTTGCCGTTATTGATAAGGTCGATCTTGGTATTGGAAATATCCACACCAACAACATCATGACCCCGTGCAGAAAGGCAACCGGCACATACTGCACCGACATAACCCAAACCAAAGATGCTGATACGCATCGTACTCTCCTCGATTTTTCACGCCATAAGTTGGCTGGATATTAATTTTGGCCAGCAGATGTCACACGCAAGTCAGTAAGGCTGTTAAGCCACTTAACTAACGCAGGCATATTTAATGAATGAGTGCCTAAACAAACGAGGCGAACTCAAATGACACTAAGTACAAGCGGCAAGTGACCTGTCCATACGGATCAGGGCCATGCTCTCTTGGATGCGGCAAACCACTCCCTGTATAGCGATCCTTGGCAGGTCGATCCGAAAGCCTTGGCTTTGCCGATCTGGAGCCCTGCTCTGCACACCTCATGGTGTTCGCTTGTCTACCTACTTCAACTAGTGATGTGAGTTTGATTTCAGTACCCGAAGTATTGATTCCGCAGAATCAAACTTAATCCCTGGCAACTTCCCTTTGCTCTCGTAGCGCTGTAAGTGATCTCTTACAGGCTTGTCGAGAATTGTTACGGGATGTAGGAGCATGTGGGTTCGCGATTAGTTCCGGGCCGCTCGTCCTGTTTTTGAGAATTTTTTCGATTGGCCTTTTTGATGGGGTGGTTTCAAAATGATGGCAACTAGCGTGAAGCCCTTAGTTGTAGAGGGGTTCAAGTAGGTGGATGTTTTTTTGCTATTACGGAAAAATGACAGAATGCCATCACTCAAAAAAGTTGTTATTTTTTCGAGAAAACCCACTCGAAAAATGAACGCATCGTTTGGTGATGTTTATATGGCGTCATAAAAATGGCAGAGGGGGCTTGAATTAACGAGCCTATGTTGCGTAGTGCCCGGAGCACTACGCAACATTGACGCCATCACTGTTCCGGACTGTCGCGCAGGAAGACCAGTTTGTCGGGTGTCGATTGTTCGACGCTGTAGCGGTAACCCTGCGCATCGAATTCCTTCAGTGCTTCAGGGGTATTGATCTGCTCGCTGATCACGAAACGGCTCATCATGCCGCGGGCTTTCTTGGCGTAGAAACTGATGATCTTGTACTGGCCGTTTTTCAGGTCCTTGAACTCGGTATCGATGATGCGGGCTTTCAGGGCCGAGCGTTTGACCGCAGAAAAATATTCGGTAGAGGCCAGGTTCAGCAGCAAGTCATCGCCTTGCTCAGCCAGTGCCTGATTCAGCCATTCACTGATGCGCGTGCCCCAGAAGGCATACAGATCCTTGCCACGGGCATTGGCCAGCTTTGTGCCCATTTCCAGGCGATAAGGTTGCATCAGGTCCAGAGGGCGCAGCAGGCCATAAAGGCCTGACAACATGCGCAGGTGGTCCTGGGCGTAGGAAAGCTGGGCATCAGTCAGTGTTTCGGCCTGCAAGCCGGTATAGACATCGCCCTTGAATGCCAGCAGCGCCTGCTTGGCGTTTTCGGGCGTGAAAGCTGGAGTCCAGCTGCCGAAACGCGCCGCGTTCAGTCCCGAGAGCTTGTCGGACAGATGCATCAGCTCACCGATCTGCGCTGGCGTCAGCTCGCGAAGCTGGGTAATCAGCTCCTGAGAGTGGTCCAGGTATTGCGGCTGGGTGTAGCGCTCGGTGGTCGGCGGGGTCTCGTAATCGAGGGTTTTCGCTGGGGAAATCACCATCAGCATGAAGTCGTCTCCTGTAATCGTCGGGCGATTCTATGGGGTGATGGGGTATGACTCCAGCTATGGTGGCGATAACAGACCGTGTGAAAACTACTGCGCTCGGTCATGCTGCGTTGAAAACAGGCTCGGAATGCTCATTTACAGCCAGTAAAGTCGAGCGCGACTCCGACCGTTCCTCGCCTGTTTTCGCCTTGCCTGACCTTCGCTCGCTACGTTTTCACACGGTCTGTATAGGCCGTGGTTTTGTAACGCGCCGGACATAAGACACCGCCCCGGATCAGCTATAGTGCCGCGCGGGTGATGGCGTTGATATTGGATCGAGAGGGCATTGGTTTTGCGTATTGTTTTAGCAGTTTGCGCGTGTCTGTTCTGGTTTGAAGCTCAGGCGGCGGTGCCTGAAGTCGCCACGATGGATCGCAGTGTGTGGCCTGAGCGTTTCGAGACGCCGGCCTTGTTCGATGTTGCCTCCCGTGCCGAGATTCTGGCTTTCGCCCATGCCCTGGCTGTCAGCGAGACTCTGGACGAAGAAGGGCTCAAGCAGCGCCTGGGCCTGCGTTATGTCAACGTGCCGTCGCTGAATGTGGTTCGTCATCGCCTGTGGTTGCGCTTGCTGGAGAACTATCAGGCGGCGCAGAAGACCTGTGAGGAAGACGCCAACTTCTGTGTGCTGGTCGAGGACATGGAGCAATTGCGCCAGCGCGCCGAGGAGTATCAGGTTTTGCCGGATTCGTTCTATGCCGCATGGGGCAAGCCGAGTTCGATCTTCCATGAGCGTTACCTGAACGAGTTGCTGTACATGGCGGCTCTGTTCCCTCAGACCAGCAGTGAAATCGAGCGCTACAACTCCGATGAAATGAGTGGCGATGAAATGCCGGATCGCACCTTCATGCTCAATTTCGACAGTGGCCCGAGCCCGGCGGATGGCAATACGGACTGGCTGGCCGATTTCATGCGCCAGCAAAAAATGACCGCGACCTTCTTTGTACTGGGGAAAAGCCTGCAGACGCGCCTGGAGAGCAGCTCGGCAGCCAGCCTGCAGGCGCTCTACAGGCAACAATGCGTGGGTGTGCAGGGCTGGGAATATCGTTCGCACAGTAACTGGGTCGACTGGCAGGATTCCGTGCAGCGCAGTGCCGCTCTGGTCCAGCAGATTCTCCCGGACAACTTCGTTCCGCTGTTCAGGCCGCCTTATGGCCATCGTCGTGCTGACAGCGGCGAATACTTCCGTTCGCAGCACTTGCGGGTGTCGCTGTGGAATATCGATTCGCAGGACGCCACAGGCCGCCTCTCGGCCCAGCAGGTCGGGGACCGGGTGCTGACCCTCATGCTGCTCTGGCGTCGGGGTACGGTGGTATTCCATGACATGGGCAACAAGGCGCAGTCGGCGCTGCCTTTGCTGCTGGCCAATACCGCTCAAAGCGAACTGATCTGGGATGACTGTCGAAATCTGTCTGAAACCCAGGAGGAATAAGGGCTTGAGGGCATAAGAGGAAGGGGGGAAGGCGGGTTTTTTCGGCCAATCCGGCCTGAGGTGACTTCCGACTGTAAACGTGCAGGCGGCACTCGCCAAGCGCTATTCGTCATACTGTGAAATAAACTTCAAAAAACTGTCAAAGAGCTTTTTTCTGTCATCGGTTTTGCTGTATTACGAGAACAGACCGCCGAAACCTGCAACACAGGTGGCGTCCTCAACGACCCATCTTGAGCAACATTCTTCCCTGCCTCAAGGGAAGGAACCGGCGGCCTTTTCGTGGCGCAGCTTTGTAGTGGTTCTGCGCCGCCTGGCTTCTATAAAGGTGAGCGAGTATGGATGATCACGGACGCAACCCTTCCACTAACCAGCCTATCCTTTACGTGCTCGATACCAACGTATTGATCCATGATCCAAACGCACTGCTGAATTTCGAAGAACACCGCGTTGCCATTCCGATGACGGTTCTGGAGGAACTGGACAAGCTCAAGGACGGCAAGCATTCGGTCGCTGCCGAGTGCCGTCAGGCCATCCGCCTGATCGACAAGACTCTGGGTGAAGCTTCACCGGAAGAAGTCGAAAAGGGTGTGCCTATCGACCGTGGGACCGGCGTATTCAAGGGCTTCCTGTCGATTCTGATGAGCAAGCGCGAGGAACCCAACAGCCTTCTTCCCGAGCATTTGAACGACAACATCATCATCAACCAGTTGGTCGACCTGCACGCGCGTAACAAGGATTTGCGTCTGGTGCTGGTGACCAAGGACATCAACATGCGCCTCAAGGCGCGGGCCTGCGGGATTGCCGCCGAGGACTACAGCACTGACCAGCTGGTCGATGACGTCTCGCTGCTGTCGCGGGGTTATCACGATATTCCCGGCTCGTTCTGGGACCGGGTCAGTAAGGTCGAAACCCGTCAGGACCATGGCCGCACCTGGCATCGCGTGCAGTTGAGCGAAAGCCTGCCCGCGGTTCACATGAACGAGTTCATCATCGACGAGCAAGGCTTCGTCGGCTGGATCAAGGGCGTCAGGAGCGACGAGCTGCTGATTCTGGACATGCATCAGGAACCCTTGCTGCACCAGGAAGCCTGGGGCCTGAAACCACGCGATATCTATCAAGGGCTGGCGCTGTTCGCGTTGCTCGATCCTGATATTCATCTGGTCAACCTGTCCGGCGCTGCCGGTTCCGGCAAGACCATCCTGGCGCTGGCTGCTGCCATCGAGCAGACCATGGTCAGCAAACGCTATCGCCGCATCATCGCAACCCGCAGCGTGCAAGGCCTGGATCAGGAAATAGGCTTCCTGCCCGGCACCGAGGCGGAAAAAATGGAGCCATGGCTGGGCGCGATCACCGACAACCTCGAAGCCCTGCACATGGATGATGAAAACACCCATGGCAGTGTCGATTACATCCTCAGCAAGGTGCCGTTGCAGTTCAAATCCCTCAACTACATCCGGGGCCGCAGCTTCCAGCAAAGCCTGATTCTGATCGACGAGTGCCAGAACCTGACGCCGCACCAGATGAAAACCATCATCACCCGTGCCGGTGCCGGTTCCAAAGTGGTCTGCCTGGGTAACCTGGCGCAGATCGATACCCCTTACCTGTCAGCCACCAGTTCGGGGTTGACCTACCTGACGGAGCGCTTCAAGGATTTCCCCAACGGCGTACACATC
Source organism: Pseudomonas sp. FG43 (assembly GCF_057809175.1). Classification (NCBI taxonomy): domain Bacteria; kingdom Pseudomonadati; phylum Pseudomonadota; class Gammaproteobacteria; order Pseudomonadales; family Pseudomonadaceae; genus Pseudomonas; species Pseudomonas sp. FG43. The sequence goes on along the minus strand of NZ_JBMDJL010000020.1, from coordinate 111,170 downwards.
ACCCTGCAAGGGGTTCCACGCTCGGTACTGGCTGAATATGCCGAGAGTCATCTGTAAGCGGTAAGCGGTAAGTTGCAAGCTGCAAGCGAGAAGCCAGAGTGTGGTTCGCTTGTAGCTTGCAGTTCTTGCCGCTTGTAGCTGACGCCCTTGGCTAACTACAATCGCCACTCCTGTTCAGGAGTAAGGCTGTGCTGACTCATCTCGATTCCCAAGGTCGCGCCAATATGGTCGACGTCACTGACAAAGCCGTGACGTCCCGTGAGGCTGTGGCTCAAGCGCTTGTGCGCATGTTGCCTGAAACCCTGCAAATGATTGTCAGCGGCGGTCATCCCAAAGGGGATGTGTTTGCTGTTGCGCGCATTGCCGGCATTCAGGCTGCGAAGAAAACCAGTGATCTGATCCCGCTCTGCCATCCGCTGATGCTCACCAGCGTCAAGGTCGAACTCAGTGCCCAAGGGGATGATGCGGTGCTGATCGTCGCGCGCTGCAAGCTCGCCGGGCAGACCGGTGTGGAAATGGAAGCCCTGACCGCCGCCAGTGTTGCCGCGCTGACCATCTATGACATGTGCAAGGCCGTTGATCGCGGTATGACCATCGAGTCGGTGCGGTTGCTGGAAAAACTCGGTGGCAAGAGCGGTCACTTCATTGCCGACGAGCCGGGAGCTGCGCAATGAGTGTGCAGGTTCAGTATTTCGCCCGTTATCGGGAGGCGTTGGGGCTGGATGGCGAGCGTGTCGAGGGCACTTTCGCCACCCTGGACGAACTGCGCCAGCACCTGCTGCTGCGTGGTGATGCCTGGCAAGTGCTGGCCGAGCAGAACCTGATGTGCGCCCGCAATCAAGAGCTGTGTCAGCTGGACGAACCGCTGACGGATGGCGACGAAGTGGCATTCTTTCCTACCGTGACCGGAGGCTGAGCATGGCGATTCGCGTGCAAGCGGCGGCGTTCGATCCAGGTGCCGAGGTCAATGCACTGCATGCGGCCAATGTCGGCATCGGCGCGGTGGTGAGTTTTGTCGGTTACGTGCGGGACTTCAACGAAGGGCGTGAGGTTTCGGGCATGTTTCTGGAGCACTATCCAGGCATGACCGAAAAGGCTCTGGCAAAGATCGTGGTTGAAGCCGAACAGCGCTGGCCACTGCTCAGGCTGGAAGTGCTGCACCGGGTCGGCGCACTGGAGCCTGGCGAGCCAATCGTGTTTGTCGGCGTTGCCAGCGCTCATCGTCAGGCCGCATTCGAGGCCTGTGATTTCGTCATGGACTACCTGAAGACTCGCGCACCATTCTGGAAACGCGAAAACACCGCCGAAGGCCCGCGCTGGGTTGAAGGGCGGCATAGCGATCAGGCGGCTGCGGATCGCTGGAAATGAGTGGTGGTGTTCGCGACTGAAGTCGCTCCTGCACAGAACGCTGCAGGAGCGACTTCAGTCGCGAAAAGTGCTCAGGCCTTGCGCACCACAGCCCGCAACAACTCGGTCGGTGGCATTTCGCAGCTGATCTTGCGGCCCAGTTTCTCTTCGATGGCCGGGAGCTGATAGGAATCGTCTTCCCCGGCAAAGCTGATCGAAACGCCATCTGCGCCCGCACGGCCTGTGCGCCCGATCCGGTGTACGTAATCGTCCGGCACTTCCGGCAGGGTGAAGTTGATCACGTGGCTGATGCCATCGATGTGAATACCGCGGCCTGCGACGTCTGTTGCCACCAACACCCGGATCTTGCCTTCGCGGAAACCTTCCAGGGTCTTGATCCGTTTGTGCTGAGGCACATCGCCTGAAAGTTGTGCGGCGTTTACGCCGTCACGCACCAGACGCTCTTCGATACGGCGCACTTCATCCTTGCGGTTGGCAAAGACCATCACCCGTTCCCAGCCATTGTCGGTGACCAGGTTGTACAGCAGCTTGTACTTGTCAGCCGAAGCCACTGCGTAGATATGCTGTTCGACGTTGCTGTTGGCGACGTTCTCGGCTTCGATTTCGACGATGGCCGGGTCGGTCGTCCATTGCTTGGCGAGGTTCATCACGTCATCGGTAAAGGTCGCGGAGAACAGTAGCGTCTGACGCTCGCCCTTGTGCGGGGTCTGGCGAATGATCTGGCGTACCTGCGGGATAAAGCCCATGTCCAGCATGCGGTCGGCTTCGTCGAGGACCATCACTTCGACCATGTCCAGATGCACTTCACCGCGTTGGTTGAAGTCCAGCAGACGTCCCGGTGTTGCAACCAGAATGTCGCAATGACGGGCTTCGAGCTGCTTGAGCTGTTTGTCGAATTCCATGCCACCCACGAACGTCATGACGTTCAGGTTGGTGTATTTGGTCAGCGCTGCCGCGTCCTTGGCAATTTGCACCACCAGTTCGCGGGTCGGGGCGATGATCAGGGCGCGGGGTTCACCCATGTAGCGCTCTTTGGGTGGTGGCGTCTGGGTCAACTGGGTGATGATCGAGATCAGGAACGCAGCGGTCTTGCCCGTACCGGTCTGGGCGCGACCGATAGCGTCCTTGCCCTTGAGGGTGTAACCCAGCACGCCCGCCTGGATCGGCGTGCAGTACGGGAAGCCCAGATCATGAATCGCATGCATCAGTTCGGGGGCCAGATCGAAGTCATGGAAGCGCGTCTTGCCTTCCTGAGGTTCGACAGCGAAATCTTCGAGCTTCCAGGTGACGACAGGCGGCTTGGGCGCTCGCTCTCGACGTGGACGTTCGGCCTTGGGTTTGTCGCTCCTGGCCTGAGTCGGGGCTGCGGGCTCTTTGACCGAAGCCTGCGCCTTGACCGCACGATTCTGCGATTCGTCTTCAGCGACAGCCCTGGAGGCGGGGGGGGATGCTGCGTGGTTGGGCGCGAGCTGCTCAGCCTCGCTTTTACCGAACATCTTTTTAAGTGCTTTGAGCACGGTCATCTCGTCAATTGATTAAGGAATGTACGCCGAGCAGTGTAATGCAAGAATCGGGCGCGGCGTAGTGTCATCCATGGTTCGCTACACAGGCGCCCGATCAGGCCGGTTCAAAGCTCTATTAAAGAAGACGTTACCGAAGCTTCTCGGCAAGCCAGATCTGGATGTCGGAAATTTCCTGGGGTAACACTTGATGCCCCATTGGGTACTCTTTCCATTGAGCGGTTACACCCAGTGTCTTGAGGTACTCGTAAACGGTACGTCCCATGGCATTGTGGACCACTTCGTCGTGAAAACCATGCAGGCAATAGGCCGGAATGCGCTGCTGGCTGGCTGACAATGTCATCTGGTCATTGAAGGTTGGCGCGTAGGTGGACAATGCCAGCACGCCACCCAGCGGGCCTTGCCAGCGTTTGTAGGCTGTGTGCAGAACCACGGCACCGCCCTGGGAAAAACCTGCCAGGAAGATTCTCGCGGGGTCGATGCCACTGTCGCGTTGTTGCTCAATCAGGTCCAGAACCTGTTGGGCCGAGGCTTCCATCTCATCGTGATCGATGGAGCGGGCTTCGGAAGTCATGCTCTTGATGTCATACCAGCTCGGCATTTCATAGCCACCGTTGACGGTAACGGCGCGTTTCGGGGCCTGGGGCAATATGAAGCGAGTGGTCGTCAACGACTCCTGAAGGGCTTCGGCGACGGGAAGAAAATCGTAACGGTCGGCACCCAGGCCGTGCAGCCAGATGACGCAGGCATCGGATTCTGCGGTGGGTTGAAGGATCAAAGGCTCGCTCATGAGTGCTCCAATAGGGTGCATTGATTGTTTTTTGGCGCATTAATTAAGTGCGCGTGCAGTTTAAAAGTGAAAGAAGATGTCGCAAGGTTACAAGTTTTCGACTTGACCTGTCGCTAATTCGACATCGCCAGCATGCTGGTACGGGCTTTGCTATGAAACGTGTGGAGTCAAAGCGCTCACATCGATCGGTAACACTATTAGGCTACTACTTGTAACGATCGAAGGCAGCACGGGAGTCCATGCGTCAGGACTCCCGGCATGATTGATCCTGTACCGCTCTGGTCCGGGGAAAACACGGGGCTTTGGTCTTAGGGCTATAAATGAATGATGAAGGTGAGTGACGAGATGATCTTGCGCTCGATTCATGGTCCAGGCCCAACGTCGTATGACCCAAAAAAAAGCCAGCACGGGTCATTAATGCCTCACAAGGGTGCGGCGTAACCGAAGTCCCACACAATAAAGAGCACACTGGAGGTTTGAATGAAGATGTTGAAATCCACACTGGCGGTCGTGACAGCTGTAGCAGCACTCGGCGTGACCGGTGCAGCTAACGCCGGTGCCACACTTGACGCTATCCAGAAGAAAGGTTTTGTTCAGTGCGGTGTCAGCGATGGCCTGCCAGGGTTCTCCGTTCCAGATGCTACAGGCAAGATTACCGGTATCGACGCTGACGTGTGCCGTGCCGTAGCTGCTGCCGTTTTCGGTGACGCAACCAAGGTCAAATTCAGCCAGTTGAACGCCAAGGAGCGCTTCACCGCACTGCAATCCGGTGAAATCGACATCCTGTCGCGTAACACCACCTGGACCAGCTCCCGTGATTCGGGCATGGGCCTGGTATTCGCCGGCGTGACTTACTACGACGGTATCGGCTTCCTGGTAAACAACAAGCTGGGCGTCAAGAGCGCCAAGGAACTGGACGGTGCAACCGTTTGTATCCAGGCTGGTACCACCACTGAGCTGAACGTCTCCGACTACTTCCGCTCCAACGGTCTGAAATACACCCCGATCACTTTCGACACCTCCGACGAAAGCGCCAAGTCGCTGGAAGGTGGCCGTTGCGACGTACTGACCTCCGACCAGTCGCAGCTCTACGCACAGCGCAGCAAGCTGGCCAAGCCTGACGACTACGTCGTTCTGCCTGAAGTGATCTCCAAGGAGCCACTGGGCCCGGTCGTACGTAAAGGCGACGAAGAGTGGTTCTCCATCGTTCGCTGGACCCTGTTCGCTCAGTTGAACGCGGAAGAGGCTGGTATCACTTCGAAGAACGTCGAAGCTGAAGCCAAGGCCACCAAGAACCCTGACGTTGCCCGTATGCTCGGTGCTGACGGCGAGTACGGCAAAGACCTGAAACTGCCGAAGGACTGGGTTGTTCAGATCGTCAAGCAGGTAGGTAACTACGGCGAGATGTTCGAGCGCAACCTGGGCGAATCGACCCCGCTGAAAATCAAGCGCGGCCAAAACGCTCTGTGGAACAAAGGTGGCATTCAGTACGCTCCACCAATTCGCTGATTGACCCGGCGCCCGACAGGCTTTTTTAGCCTGTCGGGCGTTGTTCTGTTCGATTTTTCCTGGGGCATTTCATGGAAAAGCAAATCGTCGCACCAAAGCAAAAGCTCTCTTTGAGCGACCCAAAAGTGCGCGCGTGGTTATTTCAGATCATCACCGTAGTGGCGGTGGTCTCGTTGGGCTGGTTCATGTTCGACAACACCCAGACCAACCTGCAGCATCGTGGTATTACATCGGGTTTCGGGTTTCTTGAGCGCAGTGCCGGTTTCGGTATTGCCCAGCACTTGATCGACTACACGGAAGCGGACAGCTATGCCCGCGTCTTTGTCATCGGCTTGCTCAATACCCTGCTGGTGTCGATCATCGGTATCTTTCTGGCGACTATCCTGGGCTTCATCATTGGTGTCGCTCGTCTGTCGCCGAACTGGATGATCAACAAGCTGGCGACCGTATACGTCGAAGTCTTCCGTAACATTCCGCCGTTGCTGCAGATCCTGTTCTGGTACACCGCCGTATTCCTGACCCTGCCCGGACCACGTCAGGCTCATGGCTACCTGGACATGTTCTTTGTCAGCAGCCGCGGGTTAAACATGCCCAAGGCAATTCCTTCCGAAGGCATCTGGGCGTTTCTGATCAGCATCGTCATCGCCATTGTGGCGGTGGTCGCGATGGTGCGTTGGGCCAACAAGCGTTTTGAAGCCACTGGCGAGCCGTTCCACAAGTTCTGGGCCAGCCTGGGTCTGCTGCTGGTCATTCCCGGCCTGAGCATGCTGATCTTCGGCAGCCCGGTGCATTGGGAACTGCCTCAGCTCAAAGGCTTCAACTTCACCGGTGGCTGGGTACTGATCCCTGAACTGATCTCCCTGACTCTGGCGCTGACCATCTACACCGCGGCGTTCATCGCCGAAATCGTGCGTTCGGGCATCAAGTCGGTCAGCCATGGCCAGACCGAAGCCGCTCGTTCCCTGGGCCTGCGCCCTGGGCCAACGCTGCGCAAGGTCATCATTCCGCAAGCCCTGCGGGTGATCATTCCGCCGTTGACCAGCCAGTTCCTGAACCTGGCGAAGAACTCTTCGCTGGCGGCAGCGATCGGTTATCCGGAAATGGTTTCTCTGTTTGCCGGTACGGTGCTCAACCAGACCGGTCAGGCCATTGAAGTCATTGCCATCACCATGAGCGTGTACCTGGCGATCAGTATCAGCATTTCCATGCTGATGAACTGGTACAACAAGCGCATTGCGCTGATCGAGCGGTGAGGAAACGCGCATGACAACTCATACTTTCAAACCTGACATGCCACCACCGAGCAAAGTGTTCGGCCCGGTTGCGTGGATGCGGCAGAACCTGTTCTCCAGCTGGATCAACACGCTGCTGACCCTGCTCTCGTTCTACCTGATCTACCTGATCGTCCCGCCGATGATCAGCTGGTCACTGCTGGACGCCAACTGGATCGGCACCACCAAGGAAGACTGCACCAAGGCAGGTGCCTGCTGGGTATTCGTCCAGCAGCGTTTTGGCCAGTTCATGTATGGCTACTTCCCGACTGAATTGCGCTGGAGGGTCGACCTCACCGCAATCCTGGCGATTGTCGGTGCTGCGCCTCTGTTCATCTCGAAGTTCCCGCGCAAGGCGTTCTACGCCATCGGCTTCCTGGTGCTTTACCCTATCATCGCGTTCTACCTGCTGCATGGCGGCGCGTTTGGTCTGAGCATTGTGGCAACCAGTCAGTGGGGCGGCCTGATGCTGACCCTGGTGATCGCGACCGTCGGTATCGCCGGTGCGCTGCCGCTGGGTATCCTGCTGGCACTGGGGCGTCGTTCCAACATGCCGGCCGTGCGCGTGGTGTGTGTGACCTTCATCGAGTTCTGGCGCGGTGTGCCATTGATCACGGTGCTGTTCATGTCGTCGGTAATGCTGCCGCTGTTCATGCCTGAAGGGATGAACTTCGACAAGCTGCTGCGCGCCCTGATCGGCGTCATCCTGTTCCAGTCGGCGTACATCGCCGAAGTGGTGCGCGGTGGCATGCAGGCAATCCCCAAAGGTCAGTACGAAGCGGCCGCAGCGATGGGCCTGGGCTACTGGCGCGCAATGGGGCTGGTTATCCTGCCGCAGGCGTTGAAGATGGTTATCCCCGGCATCGTCAACACCTTCATTGCCCTGTTCAAGGATACAAGCCTGGTGATCATCATCGGCCTGTTTGACTTGCTCAACAGCGTCAAGCAAGCCACCGCCGACCCGTCATGGCTGGGTATGGCCACCGAAGGCTACGTCTTCGCGGCCCTGGTGTTCTGGATCTTCTGTTTCGGTATGTCCCGCTATTCCATGCATTTGGAACGTAAGCTGGACACAGGCCACAAGCGTTAGGAGTTTTGTGATGAGTGAAGTTATCAGTAAGCCTCTGGGCGCTGAAGGCATGATCCGGATGGAAGGCGTACACAAGTGGTACGGCCAGTTCCATGTACTCAAGGACATCAACCTGAACGTGCGTCAGGGTGAGCGTATCGTATTGTGCGGCCCGTCGGGTTCGGGCAAGTCCACGACCATTCGCTGCCTGAACCGTCTGGAAGAACACCAGCAGGGTCGCATCATCGTTGATGGCACCGAACTGACTTCGGACCTGAAGCAGATCGAAACCATTCGTCGTGAAGTCGGCATGGTGTTCCAGCACTTCAACCTGTTCCCGCACCTGACCATCCTGCAGAACTGCACGCTGGCTCCGATGTGGGTTCGCAACATGCCGAAGAAAAAGGCTGAAGAAATCGCCATGCACTACCTGGAGCGCGTGCGCATTCCAGAGCAGGCGAACAAGTACCCGGGCCAGCTTTCCGGTGGTCAGCAACAGCGTGTGGCGATTGCCCGTGCCCTGTGCATGAAACCGAAAATCATGCTGTTCGACGAGCCGACCTCGGCACTCGACCCGGAAATGGTCAAGGAAGTACTCGACACCATGGTCACCCTGGCCGAAGAGGGCATGACCATGCTCTGCGTAACCCACGAAATGGGCTTTGCCCGCACCGTGGCCAACCGCGTGATCTTCATGGACAAGGGCGAGATCGTCGAACAAGCCGCACCAAACGACTTCTTCGACAACCCGCAAAGCGACCGTACCAAACTGTTCCTCAGCCAGATCATTCACTGAGTCGCAGACGCTGCATGAAAAACCCGGACCTTGTGTCCGGGTTTTTTATGCGCTGCGATTTTTATCGCAGGCAAAAGGAGGAGCGGACTAGAGGTAACCGCGTTTTTTTCTTTCAGCGTGCAGCCCGTATAAAAATATACCGAACAGGATAATCCAAAGCGTTCCGAAGATGATCTTTCGATAGAAAATATCGACGTCAATAAATTCTATGAGTGCCAGACAAATAAGCCCGGAATAAAATGTTGCACAACAAATGCTCGGTATCAAGAGGCTAAATAAGGGTGATAAGAAGTCTGTGATAGGGCTTTTTAGTGTGTAGCTATATTGCGGATTAAAAGAAATGGGTAATGAAGCCTTTCTTGAAAACCAGCGTTTAGGCAGGGATTCTCTGGGGAGTGAAATAATGTGTGCCACTGCCATGAAAATAGAGAACCATTGCAGCAAAGGGCTCGCTGGTGTCCCTGAAAAAGGTACCTCAGTCGTTTGTACCAACTGCCAATGGAGAGCTGAAAAAATAAAATTATAGATAAATGCGATCAAGAATCTATCGCCGGAGTAACCATCACCACTCCATCTGGATTTGGCCCATAGAGAGGGAAGGAAGAACAGGATGCAGAGTGAAATGATGATGGATTGATAGGCGAGATCATTCATTTTCTTTATTCCAGTCATTCCACATGCTGCTCATTGTTACTGCATCTGATGCAGCATCAATCACTAATGATGTTGCGGAAGCTTGTTTGTAGGCCCTCTCCTTGTCGGATCTCAAGTATCTGAATAGTCTCCATGCGTCTGGTTTTGGAATAAGTCTAGATGCCCCGTAGAGTGATAAAGCTATATCCGCACCGCCATACGCCATATTGCCCTCAAATTCACTGCCTCCAAAAAACTTGGAAATACCTTGATAGGTCTTTCTGACGTAACCCTGCGTATCTGATCTGCCTTCCCATAAATTACGCCCGTTTTCATAGACATTGTTCGCGCCATGAGTAGCCATCAGGACACCCAATCCGCAGCCCAGCCCGAATGTCCCCCCACACATGGCTGCGCCACCTGTAATCTGTAATCCTCCTGCAACAAGTCCAATGCTTTGTTGTGCAATCGTGAGTGATTGCTTGCTTAGGCTGATTTGCTCTTCCTTGAGCGCTTTCAGTCCTTCATCGGCACTTTTGCGACCTTGGTCAACATCCCTGACAATCTCTCTTGCGTAGTAAGCAACCTCCCTGTTGAATTGAATACGCAGTGTGCCGTCTCTTATGTGTCTAGCACTGATTGTGCAAGCGTGGCCAGCCAGATAAGAGGCAGCTTGGCTGACTTCCTGGAATTTATTGCTTCTATTGATTGTTTTATCGCCACGGCCTTGCTCCCTCATTCCTTTTCTATCCATGAAGCGTAGCCAATGGTACCGGCCTTATGGTGTGTCCAGATGATATCGCGATAACGAATGGCGATATGTTCCAAGGGGACGCTGTCGTTCTGCCGGATTGAGTGGGGAATATCTACGCTCAGGTCTGCGACCATGCCTGCTATTAATTCGACGGTGTAAAATTTTTCCAGTTTTCCCTGAGCGGAGTTGCGGAAGAAATCGATTTTGCAGTTGAGCTCTTCTCTATTAGCTAGCGCCTGAGCTAATAGAGGAGAAGATTTATCAATGTTCTTCGTGATGACAACAGGATGATGCGTGGCGTGTCGGATGCCTCCGATATTGTTCATGTTGTGGCTGAACGAAAGCACCATGATTTCATCCGCATGCCCATCCTGGCATTTATTACCGATGGATTCCTGCGTAGAGCAACCTGCCGAGATGAAGCCTTGATTTTTACCAGTGATTGTCATGTAACCGTGATGTGCCATACATAATCGTCCTGAAGGTAGGCAATCATCTTATTAATATGGCATCAAACAGGCTGTAGGGCGTTTCTGAAAATTACGACGCTTTGTGGTCAGTGGGGCCGCGCATTTTTGTGGATATTCAGAGCGAACTTGTATTCGGCAAGGTTCTCCAACAGGATGCACCCCCTTTGCGCAATGCGCTGTAACACATCCTGCCCACGAGAGACTCATGACGACCAAGGCGCCTCAGGCGAGCACGACCTCAATCCAGCACACTTCCACCCTCAAACGCCCATGGCTGTTATTGCTTGGCCTGGTGCTGGTTGCCCTGAATCTGCGGCCCGCGCTCTCCAGCGTTGCGCCATTGCTCAATGCGGTTTCCGACAGCCTTGGGTTGTCGGCGGCCAGGGCCGGGCTTTTGACGACTTTGCCAGTGTTGTGCCTGGGTTTGTTCGCGCCATTGGCGCCACGACTCGCAAGACGTTTCGGCAGCGAGCGGGTGGTGTTGGGGATTCTGCTGTTATTGGCGGCGGGCATCCTGCTGCGTAGCCATTTCGGTGAGGTCGGGTTGTTCGCCGGGAGCCTGTTGGCCGGGGCGAGCATCGGTATCATTGGTGTGTTGTTGCCAGGTATCGTCAAACGCGACTTCCCCCGGCAGGCCGGTGCGATGACCGGCGTCTATACCATGGCGCTGTGCCTTGGGGCCGCGATTGCTGCCGGCTTGACGGTGCCTTTGACCCAGTATTTCGATGATCGCTGGAGTGTCGGTCTGGGGTTCTGGATGATCCCGGCGGTACTGGCCGCACTGGTCTGGTTGCCCCAGGCTCGCGAGCTGCATGCTAATCATCAGGTGGCGTATCGCGTGCGTGGTCTGCTGCGTGATCCGCTGGCCTGGCAGGTCACGCTGTATATGGGCCTGCAATCCTCTCTGGCCTACATCGTCTTCGGCTGGTTGCCTTCGGTGCTGATCGACCGCGGCATGACTCCGACCCAGGCGGGTCTGTTGTTGTCCGGCTCGATCATTGTGCAGTTGATCAGTGCCTTGAGTGCGCCATGGCTGGCGACACGGGGCAAGGATCAGCGTCTGTCCATTGTGCTTGTCATGCTGATGACTCTGGGGGGATTGTTCGGTTGCCTGTATGCGCCGCTGGAAGGGCTCTGGGGCTGGGCCATTCTGCTGGGGCTGGGGCAGGGCGGTACGTTCAGTCTGGCACTGGCGCTGATCGTGCTGCGTTCGCGTGACTCCCATGTGGCTTCCAACCTGTCGGGCATGGCTCAAGGGATTGGTTACACCATTGCTTCCATAGGCCCGCTGGCGGTGGGCGTGGTGCATGATGTGACGGGAAGCTGGGATTCGATTGGCTGGATCTTTGCTGCATTGGGGTTTGGAGCCATTGTGGCCGGGCTGGGTGCAGGACGGGCGTTGCATGTGAATGTCGTCAGCGAGAAGGTTTGAATCTGCGCTGTGTGGAAGCGAATTCATTCGCGAACAACATTTATCCTGCGAATGATGATGGCAAAGTGTCGAGTTGCCGCTTATCGTGCATCATCTTTTGCTTCCAAACGGACCTGCATGCATGAGCAACGAACAAACAAGCCAAGCCAATAGCGCATTGATTACCCGCTTCTACGAGGCTTTTGCCCGTCTGGATGCCGAAGGAATGGCGGCCTGTTACAGCGATGATGTGCTATTCAGCGACCCGGTATTCGGTGAGCTGCGTGGCAGGCAGGCCGGTGATATGTGGCGCATGCTGACCTCGCGCGCCCAGGACTTCTCGGTGGTTTTCGACAATGTCCGCGCCGATGAGCGCAGTGGCGGCGCGCATTGGGTGGCCACTTACCTGTTCAGCCAGACTGGCCGTACAGTGGTCAATAACATCCAGGCCCGGTTTGTCTTCCATGATGGCAAGATCACTGAGCACCATGACAACTTCGATCTGTGGAGCTGGTCGCGTCAGGCGCTGGGCACCAAGGGCCTGCTGCTGGGCTGGACGCCGCTGGTGCAGAACGCGATTCGCGCACAGGCTCACAAGGGCCTCAAAGTGTTTACAGAAAAACGCCATGCCTGACGTTGTGAATGCCGTTACCGATGTCGCAGCACCTGTGGGCAAACCCTGGTTTGTCTATCTGGTGCGTGCGGCCAATGGTTCGTTGTATTGCGGCATCAGTGACGATCCTTATCGACGCTTTGCCGATCACCAGCGGGGCAAGGGCGCACGCTTCTTCCACTCCAGCCCGGCACTTGCGCTGGTCTACGTCGAGGTCTGGGACAGCAAGGGCGAGGCTTTGCGCCAGGAGCGCCTGATCAAGAAGCTGCGCAAGAGCGCCAAGGAAGTACTGGCGGCAAGCTATGCGGGTTCTCCGATCACTCTGCGTGATGCCTTGTCATCAGCCTGATCCTGTAGGCTGCCCGGGTGCAGGGGGGTAAGCTGTTGCTTTCCCAGCGCCCAAGAGGCCAAAGCATGTCAGAGCTGATTCTTCATCATTACCCTGCATCGCTGTTTGCCGAAAAGGCCCGCCTGATGCTCGGCTTCAAGGGGCTCTCGTGGCGGTCGGTGACGATCCCGCCCATCATGCCAAAACCTGATCTGACGGCCCTTACCGGTGGTTATCGCAAGACGCCGGTTCTGCAGGTAGGTGCGGATATCTACTGCGACACCGCATTGATCGCACGTCGTCTGGAGCAGGAAAAGATTTCCCCGACCTTCTACCCCGAAGGCTACGAGTTTACGGTTGCCGGTCTTGCTGCCTGGGGCGATTCGGTGCTGTTCATGCATGCGGTCAGCCTGGTATTCCAGCCCGCCTCGCTGGCGGTCCGCTTCGCCAAGGTGCCTCCCGAAGCGGTCAAGGCCTTCGTTGCAGACCGGGCAACCTTGTTCGATGGTGGAAGCGCATCACGCCTGCAGCTGGAACAGGCGCAGCATCAATGGCCAACCCTGATGGCACGTCTGGAGCAGCAACTGGAGCGCAATGGCGACTTCCTGTTTGGCGAGCCTTCGATTGCCGACTTTTCCGTGGCCCACACCCTCTGGTTCCTCAAACAGACCCCCGTGACTGCGCCGCTGGTAGACGACTACCCGACGGTTTCGGCCTGGCTTGGTCGTGTGCTGGGCTTCGGTCATGGCGCGCATAACGACCTCTCTGCTGTCGATGCAGTGCAAATCGCCGCCGACGCCACGCCTGCGGCATTGCCCGATGAGGCGTTTGTCGACCCGAACGGCTTCAAGGCCGGTGATCGGGTGGCGATCTCAGCCATTGATTACGGCGTGGATGAAGTGGAAGGCGAGTTGCTGTTTAGTGGCCGCGAAGAGCTGATCCTGCGCCGTGAAGACCCGCGTGCAGGCCTGGTGCATGTGCATTTCCCACGCCTGGGGTTCCGGATCGAAAAGCGGTCGTGAATTAAATGCTCAGGTAGGAGCGGATTTATCCGCGAAGATCATTTTCGCGAATAAGCGGAGCGCCGCCCGATTGCTCCTACTTCAGCGCCGCCAATATGGTGTCTGGCGAAAAGCCGCGAATCAGCGTCCCGTTGACGTCCAGCAACGGGATACCGCGTCCACCGAGGGCTTCATAGGCCTTGCGGCCTTCTGCTGACTTCTCGATGTCGTACTCAGTGAACGCGATGCCCTTGCTGTCCAGAAAGCGTCGTGTCTGTTTGCAGTAGCCGCACCATTCGGTCGCATACATCACGACCTTTGCCTGGCTGTAGCTCTGCGCAACGCTGGCGGGTTGCGGGTTGAACAGGTTCTCGATCTTGCCCCAGTTCTGATAGACCACGACCACCAGCATGATCAGCGCGAACTTCTTGAGGGTACGCAGCAGCATCGCGGTTATCGCCGTTTCAACTGATCGGTGAGCTGAGTGGGCAGGCCCTTGATGATCAGGGTGTCGGCCTGTTCGTCATATTCGATCTTGTCACCCAGCAGGTGCGCCTCGAAGCTGATCGACAGGCCTTCTGCGCGGCCCGTAAAGCGGCGGAACTGGTTCAGGGTGCGCTTGTCTGCCGGGATTTCTGGAGACAGGCCGTAATCCTTGTTGCGGATGTGATCGTAGAACGCACGCGGGCGGTCTTCGTCGATCAGTTCGGAGAGTTCTTCCAGGCCCATGGGCTCACCCAGTTTGCTCTGGCTGCTGGCGTAATCCACCAGGGTCTTGGTTTTCTCCCGTGCCGACTCTTCCGGCAGGTCTTCGCTTTCCACGAAGTCGCTGAACGCCTTGAGCAGGGTGCGGGTCTCGCCGGGGCCGTCGACACCTTCCTGGCAGCCGATGAAGTCGCGGAAGTACTCCGAGACTTTCTTGCCGTTCTTGCCCTTGATGAAGGAGATGTACTGCTTGGACTGCTTGTTGTTCTGCCATTCCGAGATATTGATCCGGGCAGCCAGGTGCAACTGGCCCAGGTCCAGATGCCGCGACGGTGTAACGTCCAGCTCGTCATTCACGGCCACGCCTTCGCTGTGGTGCAGCAGGGCGATGGCCAGGTAATCGGTCATGCCTTGCTGGTAATGCGCAAACAGCACATGACCGCCCACCGACAGGTTGGATTCTTCCATCAGCTTCTGCAGGTGCTCCACCGACACACGAGAGAACGCCGTGAAGTCGTTTGCGCCATCCAGATACTCTTTCAGCCAGCCGCTGAAAGGGTGTGCGCCGGATTCGGCATGGAACAGTCCCCAGGCCTTGCCCTGTTTGGCGTTATAGCTCTCGTTGAGGTCCGCGAGCATGTTCTCGATGGCCTGGGACTCAGCGAGTTCGGAGTCGCGAGCGTGGAGAACTGCGGGCGTACCGTCGGGTTTCTTGTCGATCAGGTGGACGATGCAATGACGGATCGGCATGGATATCTCGGCTGATGGTGATGAAGAGCAGGCAGCTCGTTGCAAGGCAGCAAGTGTAACGCACGCCCGCGACAAATGGCCTTGCAGAGCCCTGTTTTCCACTCTGTAGGGTGTTTTGTGATCAATTTTTGTTCTATTACGACTTAAAGCTGACCAAAAGGATAGGTAAGGGCGGATATTTGCCCGGCTCTGTGCTAGTTTTGCGCGGTCTTGCGCACTCTAGCGCGCCAAGCATGCAGATCGTTTACGTGTAGGCCGAACCAAAACCCGGTTTCAGTATCTACATTTCGCGATTAATCGTGGCTGCCAGCGGGAGCCTGGTTCATTGCCCGGCCTTTGGCCGACGTTGCGTTCTGCAATCCAAATGAATTTGATAGGGAAGGAACACCACCATGGCTCTTACCAAAGACCAATTGATCGCCGATATCGCTGAAGCTATCGACGCGCCAAAAACCACCGCGCGTAATGCTCTTGAGCAGTTGGGCCAGATTGTTGCCGACCAACTGGAAAACGGCGTTGAAATCACTCTGCCAGGCATTGGCAAGCTGAAAGTTGCTGAGCGTCCAGCTCGCACCGGCCGCAACCCTTCGACTGGCGCTGCCATCGAAATCGCTGCCAAGAAAGTCATCAAGTTCGTACCGGCCAAAGTGCTGAACGACTCGATCAACAAGTAAGCTCACGCTTGCTGTAAAAAAGCCGTGCGCCGGATAACCGGGCACGGCTTTTTTGATTCTGTAGCGAATGAATTCGCTTCTACATGAAGGTCCAGGCCACGAAACGGCTCTGCTTCTGGCCCTGGCCCATTTCCACGACCCGGCTCTGTAGCGCTCCGGCTCTTGTCAGGGCGGCCTGGATTGCAGGCAGGTTCGAGGCTTTGGAAACCAGTGTACTGAACCAGCGCACTTGTTCAGGCACCTGGGAGCTTTCGTGAATCAGTTGGGTCACGAAACCGATCTCGCCACCTTCGCACCATAATTCCTGGGATTGCCCGCCGAAATTGAGCACCGGCAGCTTGCGTTTGGGGTCGGCCTTGCCCAGTGCGCGCCATTTACGCTGACTGCCGCGCTGCGCCTCCTCCAGCGAGGCGTGGAAGGGCGGGTTGCACAGGCTCACCTCGAAGCGTTCACTGCTGTCGAGCAGGCCCAGCAGAATGTGCTTGCGATTGGTCTGCTGACGCACGCTGATGGCCTTGCTCAAGCCGTTGGCCTTGATGATGGTCGTGGCCGCCGCGATGGCAGTGCTGTCGATATCCGAGCCCACGAAATGCCAGCCGTAGTCGCTATGGCCCAGCAGCGGATAGATGCAGTTGGCACCGGTGCCGATGTCCAGCGCCTTGATCGAGGCGCCGCGTGGAATCTCGCCATTGTTCTCGCTGGCCAGCAGGTCGGCGAGAAAATGCAGGTAATCCGCACGCCCCGGAATCGGCGGGCACAGATAGTCTGCCGGAATATCCCAATGGGCAATGCCATACAGCGCCTTGAGCAGTGCCCGGTTGAAGACCCGCACGGCCAGAGGGTTGGCGAAGTCGATGCTTTCCTTCCCATAGGGGTTGAGGATCACGAACTCGGCCAGTTCCGGGCTGCTTTTGATCAGCTTGGGAAAGTCGTAGCGACCCTGATGGCGATTGCGCGGGTGCAGTGTGGCCTTCTCGCGAGGTTCTGCGGGCCTGGCAGGACGCTGGGGCTTCTTGCGGGGAGGTTTGGGTTTGTCTGGCGTGGTCATGGGGAGTCGTTCTGAAGATGCGAATGCTGCGCCCCGTAGGAGCGCGCTGCAAATTTCCGTAGGAGCGAATTTATTCGCGAGAGGTATATCTGAAGAAATGTATAACCTTCAATGACGTCTCGCGGATAAATCCGCTCCTACACCTGTTTGCTGCGCGACAAATAGGGCTGTAACCGCTTACAAACTGGCGATACGTGCGTGTTGCTCTGCCAGCTTGCTCAGGGCCTGTTCGGATTCGGTCAGCTTGGCGCGTTCCTTGGCGATGACTTCAGGCGGTGCCTTGTCGACGAACGCTGCGTTGGACAGCTTGCCGCCCAGGCGCTGGACTTCGCCTTGCAGACGCTGGATTTCCTTGTCCAGACGCGCCAGCTCGGCACCCTTGTCGATCAGGCCGGCCATTGGCACCAGCACTTCCATCTCGCCCACCAGACCGGTCGCGGACAGCGGTGCTTCTGCACCTTCAGCCAGTACGGTGATGGATTCGAGCTTGGCCAGTTTCTTGAGCAGGTAGTCGTTCTCGCTCAGGCGGCGCTGGTCTTCGGCATTGACGTTCTTGAGGAACAGTTGCAGCGGTTTGCCCGGACCAATGTTCATTTCGCCACGGATGTTACGCACCGCCAGCATCAGGCCCTTGAGCCATTCGATATCGTCTTCGGCAGCCGGGTCGATGCGTGTTTCGTTGGCCACCGGCCACGCCTGCAGCATGATGGTCTTGCCGTTGATGCCGGCCAGCGGCGCAAGGCGCTGCCAGATTTCTTCGGTGATGAACGGCATGAACGGGTGCGCCAGACGCAACGCGACTTCCAGCACGCGAACCAGCGTGCGGCGTGTGCCGCGCTGACGTTCGATCGGTGCGTTTTCGTCCCAGAGCACGGGCTTGGACAGCTCCAGGTACCAGTCGCAGTACTGGTTCCAGATGAACTCGTACAGCGCTTGTGCCGCGAGGTCGAAGCGGAACTGATCCAGTTGGCGGGTCACTTCGGCTTCGGTGCGTTGCAGTTGCGAGATGATCCAGCGATCCGCCAGCGACAGCTCGACTTCTTCGCCGTTCTGGCCGCAGTCTTCGCCCTTGTCCAGCACGTAGCGCGCTGCGTTCCAGATCTTGTTGCAGAAGTTGCGATAGCCTTCCACGCGGCCCATGTCGAACTTGATGTCGCGACCGGTAGAGGCCAGCGAGCAGAAGGTGAAGCGCAGGGCGTCGGTGCCGTAGCTGGCGATGCCGTCGGCGAATTCCTGACGGGTCTGCTTTTCGATCTTCTTGGCCAGTTGTGGCTGCATCAGGCCGCTGGTGCGTTTCTGCACCAGGGTTTCCAGGTCGATACCGTCGACGATATCCAGCGGGTCCAGGACGTTGCCCTTGGACTTGGACATTTTCTGGCCCTGACCATCACGCACCAGACCATGCACATAGACAGTCTTGAACGGCACTTGCGGCGTGCCGTCCTCGTTTTTCACCAGATGCATGGTGAGCATGATCATCCGGGCGACCCAGAAGAAAATGATGTCGAAACCGGTGACCAGCACGTCGGTGGAGTGGAAGGTTTCCAGTGCCTTGGTCTTTTCCGGCCAGCCCAGTGTGGAGAAGGTCCACAGGCCCGAGCTGAACCAGGTATCGAGTACGTCGTTGTCCTGTTGCAGCGCAACGTCCGGCCCCAGGTTGTGCTTGGCGCGCACTTCGGCTTCGTCGCGACCGACGTAGACCTTGCCGGACTCGTCGTACCAGGCCGGAATGCGGTGGCCCCACCAGAGCTGACGGCTGATGCACCAGTCCTGAATGTCGCGCATCCACGAGAAGTACATGTTTTCGTACTGCTTGGGCACGAAGGCGATGCGGCCGTCTTCCACTGCGGCAATGGCAGGTTCAGCCAGTGGCTTGGTGGAAACGTACCACTGGTCGGTCAGCCATGGCTCGATGATGGTGCCGGAACGGTCGCCTTTCGGGACTTTCAGGGCGTGGTCATCGACGCTGACCAGCAGGCCGGCGGCATCGAATGCGGCGACGATCTGCTTGCGCGCCTCGAAGCGGTCCAGGCCGGCGTATTCGGCAGGCAGGCGGCCGTCGACGGATTCGTTGAGCGTGCCGTCGAGGTTGAACACCTGAGCGGCAGGCAGCACCGAAGCGTTCTTGTCGAAGATGTTCAGCAGCGGCAGGTTGTGGCGCTTGCCGACTTCATAGTCGTTGAAGTCGTGGGCCGGGGTGATTTTCACGCAGCCGGTGCCGAATTCAGGGTCGCAATAGTCGTCTGCAATGATCGGAATGCGGCGGCCAATCAGTGGCAGCTCTACGAATTTGCCGATCAGCGCCTTGTAGCGTTCGTCTTCAGGGTTTACCGCGACAGCGGCATCACCCAGCATGGTTTCAGGACGAGTGGTGGCAACGATCAGGTAATCCAGGCCTTCAGCGGTTTTCGCGCCGTCGGCCAGCGGGTAGCGCAGGTTCCACAGGTGACCTTTCTCGTCGTGGTTTTCCACTTCCAGATCGGAAATCGCGGTGTGCAGCTTGGTGTCCCAGTTGACCAGACGCTTGCCGCGATAGATCAGGCCGTCTTCATGCAGGCGCACGAAGGCTTCCTGTACGGCGGCGGACATGCCGTCGTCCATGGTGAAACGCTCGCGGCTCCAGTCCACGGACGAACCCAGGCGGCGGATCTGACGGCTGATGTTGCCGCCGGACTCATCCTTCCATTCCCAGATCTTTTCCAGAAATTTCTCGCGGCCCAGATCGTGACGATTCAGGCCCTGAGCCTCGATGCGGCGTTCAACCAGCATTTGCGTGGCGATACCCGCATGGTCGGTGCCCGGCTGCCACAGAGTATTGCGGCCCTGCATGCGACGGAAACGGATCAGAGCATCCATGATCGCATTGTTGAAACCATGACCCATGTGCAGGCTGCCGGTCACGTTCGGCGGCGGGATCATGATGGTGTAGGAGTCCCCCGCGCCCTGCGGAGCGAAATAGTTTTCGGACTCCCAGGTCTGGTACCAGGAAGTTTCGATGGCGTGCGGCTGGTAAGTCTTGTCCATGCGCGGCGGGACCCTGTGGCATTGATTCAGAAAAGCCGACAAGTATAGACCGGGGGGAGGTTGCAGGCTACAAGTGGTAAGCGGCAGGTTGGAAGCTACAAGCTACAAGCTACTAAGCGGAAAGCCATGAGCTTTTTCTTGCAGCTTAAAGCTTGCAACTTGTAGCTTCAGACCTTCCCGCTTTTGGTTGAGGCTACAAGCCTCTCCAGCCTCGCCTCAAGCCGCCGCTTTATCTCCGTCTCGATATGCGGGGCAAAGTCGTCGATCACGTCTTGCATGATCAACTGCGCCGCAGCCCGTAGTTCGGTGTCCAGATGCAGCAGGGCATCGGGATTCGGGCGGGTTTCGGGTTCAGGGGCTGGCTGGGGCTCTGCCGCTTGTTGTACGGGGTGTTGTACGGGCGTATCGGGCAGCAGAGTCGGAATGTCCGGATTGTCGAAATCCATTTCCAGTGTCATGTCGGGTTTTGTGCCGACCACATCGAACAGCAACGGGATCTGGCCTTCGCGGTGAACCGTGTCGGTCAGCAAGGGCGGTTGCAGGTTGTCATCGCCGAGCAGTTGGCGGATCGATTCAAGGTCGTCCAGCAGGAGCGCAGGTTCAGCTTTTTTTGAAGTATCCATCGTGTACTCAAAGACGCTGTAGTCGGTGATCTTGCGGAGGATAACCCTGTTCGCGGTAGGAGCGGAAACTCTCTCGTGCCGCCAGACGTATTGCAGGCTCTTCCACGACCACTTCGGCCACACGGGCGAAGCGCTTGAAGAAGGCCGGGATGCGCAGGTCGAGGTTGACCAGCAGGTCCTGATGTTGCCCGGGATCGTCACCAAGCCCCAGTACTACCGGTGCGTCGTGATCGCTTTCGGCCTCGCCATGAGGCAGGAAGACTTCACCCTTGAAGCGCCAGAGCCGGGCATCGAGGTCTTCGCGCTGGGCGTTGTCGCTGCAATGCAGATAAACCTTGTGGCCCAGGCGCCAGGCTTTTTCCGTCAGCTTGCAGGCGAAGTCCAGGCGTGCCGCAGGATCGGCGCTGGGGAGAATGTAAAAGTCGACTTGAGTCATTTCTGTTCCTGTGCAAGCGACGTATCGACCGCCAAGCCGATACGTCGCAAGGCATCTTATGCGCCAGCGCGATCCAGCAGGTATTGGGTCAGCAGCGGAACCGGACGACCGGTTGCGCCTTTGTCCTTGCCACCGCTCAGCCATGCCGTGCCGGCGATGTCCAGGTGCGCCCAGTCATAGGCCTTGGCGAAGCGCGACAGGAAGCAGGCTGCGGTGATGGTGCCGCCTTTCGGGCCGCCGATGTTGGCGATGTCCGCGAACGGGCTGTCCAGTTGCTCCTGATACTCGTCGAACAACGGCAGTTGCCAGGCACGGTCATCGGCCAGTTTGCCAGCGTCCAGCAGTTGATTGATCAGCACGTCGTTGTTGCCCAGCAGGCCGGAAGTGTGGCCGCCCAGTGCAACCACGCAAGCGCCGGTCAGGGTCGCGATATCGATGACCGCCTGCGGCTTGAAGCGCTCGGCGTAGGTCAGGGCATCGCACAGTACCAGACGGCCTTCGGCGTCGGTGTTGAGGATCTCGACGGTCTGGCCGCTCATGGTCTTGACGATATCGCCCGGACGGGTTGCGGTGCCGCTTGGCATGTTCTCGGCGCAGGCCAGGATGCAAACCAGATTGATCGGCAGTTGTAGTTCAAGCACGGCGCGCAGGGTGCCGAATACGCTGGCGGCACCGCACATGTCGAACTTCATCTCGTCCATGCCAGCGGCCGGCTTGATGCTGATGCCGCCGGTGTCGAAGGTGATGCCTTTACCGACCAGCACGAAAGGTTTTTCGCTCTTCTTGCCGCCCTGATAGTTCATGACGATCAGGCGTGGAGGCTGGGCGCTGCCTTGTGCGACGGCCAGGAAAGAACCCATGCCCAGTTCTGCCAGTTTCTTCTCGTCGTGGACTTCGACTTTCAGATTCTTGTGAGCCTTGCCCAGTGCCTTGGCTTCTTCGCCCAGGTAAACCGGGTGACAGATGTTCGGCGGCAGGTTGCCCAGGTCGCGGGTGAAAGCCATGCCTTTGGCGATGGCCTGGGCGTGGGTCGCTGCGCGCTCGACATCGGCAACACTGGCCTTGGCGGTCAGCAGGGTGATTTTCTTCAGGGCGCGAGGTTCGGCTTTCTGGCTCTTGAAGCGGTCGAACACGTATTCGCCGTCAGCCAGGGTTTCGACCAGCAGGCGAGCCTTGCCGTAAGTGTCGCGATTCTTCACCGCTACCTGATCCAGCGCGATGGCTGCATCGCTGCCGCCCAGCCCCTTGAGGGTCGAGAGCACGCTGGCGATGACTTTCTTGAATTGACGATCCGACAGTTCGGTTTCCTTGCCGATCCCTACCAGCAGGACGCGCTCGGCCTTGAGGTTGGGCAGGCTGTGCAGCAACAGGCTCTGGCCAACCTTGCCTGCCAGATCCCCGCGTTTGAGAACGGCGGCAATGGCGCCGCCGCTTAGCGCGTCTACGCTTTGAGCAGCAGCGCTCAGAACGCGATTTTCGCCCACTGCAACCACCAGGGTGGCGGTCTTCAAGGTTTCTGGGCTTACGCTTTTAACAACCAATTCCATGTCGGGTCCCCGAATAGACTGCGAGCTTTCGCAAAATGAATGATGTGTGCGGCAAATCGAGGCCTTTTGCAGCCGGTGCCAGCGTCAAGCCTTGCAGTTTGACCCCGCTTTGCAGCCGCTGACAACCCCGAAAAACCGCTTCTACGGTCTGTGTAGGAAGTTGTTGTGAGATCTATCCAGACCGCGCAGTGACAGGAACACCCAATCACAGGATAATGCCGCATATTTTTTGGCGGCTCGCACCTTTGCCGGGTGTGAATGTCTGGTTGCCGTGGCTCATTTTTTCTTGTTTGGCTGCCTGAGCCTGACAACTCTGGAGTGTCTGGTTTGATTGTCTTCCGTTATCTGTCCCGAGAAGTGCTGATCACCTTGAGCGCGGTAAGCGCCGTATTGCTGGTGATCATCATGAGCGGGCGTTTCATCAAGTATCTGGCCCAGGCTGCGTCGGGTGCGCTCGATCCGGGCGTGCTCTTCATGATCATGGGGTTTCGCCTGCCGGGCTTCCTGCAACTGATCCTGCCGCTGGGTCTGTTCCTCGGTATTCTGCTGGCGTATGGCCGTCTGTACCTGGAAAGTGAAATGACCGTGCTCGCCGCTACCGGCATGAGCCAGCAGCGTCTGCTCGCGATCACCATGGCACCGGCAGCCGTTGTGGCACTGCTGGTTGCCTGGCTGAGCTTCAGCCTCGCGCCGCAAGGTGCAACCCAGTTCTCGCTGCTGATCAACAAGCAGGATGCGATGACCGAGTTCGACACCCTGGTGCCAGGACGTTTTCAGGCGTTGCGCGACGGCACACGGGTCACTTACACCCAGGAGCTGTCAGAAGACCGCACCAATCTGAGTGGTGTGTTCATTTCCGAGCGGCGTGTTCCCGCCGACACGACCAAGGAGCCGAGCATCACGGTATTGGTGGCCGACAAGGGGCACCAGGAAGTGCGTGCCGATGGCAGCCGTTTCCTGATTCTGGAAAACGGCTATCGCTACGACGGTAATCCAGGCGAGGCCGATTACCGTGCGATCAAGTACGACATCTATGGCGCGATGCTGCCCAAGCCGGAAATCAGCGAGGAAATCACCGACCGCGAAGCCATTCCCACCAGTGAGCTGATCGGCAACGACACGCCGCGCTACCGGGCCGAATTGCAGTGGCGTATCTCGCTGCCGATCCTGGTCTTCATCGTGACCTTGATGGCAGTGCCGCTGGCGCGGGTCAATCCGCGTCAGGGGCGTTATCTGAAACTGCTGCCGGCGATTCTGCTTTACATGTCCTACCTGACAATCCTGATTGCCGTGCGCGGTGCCCTGGAGAAAGGCAAGCTGCCGATCGGCCTTGGCATGTGGTGGGTCCACGGGATTTTCCTGCTGGTGGGTCTGGCGTTGATTTACTGGGAGCCATTGCGGCTGAAAATGGCGAGTCGCCGTAGCGTAGCGGAGGTGGCTCGTGGTTAAGCTCGACCGATATATTGGCAAGAGTGTATTTCTGGCGATCCTGGCGGTATTGGGGATCATTCTGGGCCTTGCTTCGCTGTTCGCCTTCATCGACGAGATGGGTGATATCAGCGACAGCTACACCCTGATGGACGCTGGCAGTTTCGTTCTCATGACTGCTCCGCGGCGGGTGTACGACATGCTGCCGATGGCGGCCCTGATCGGTTGCCTGATCGGTCTGGGCACGCTGGCCAGCAGCAGTGAACTGACCATCATGCGCGCAGCCGGCGTGTCCATTGCGCGCATCGTCTGGGCGGTCATGAAACCCATGCTGTTCCTGATGGCTGCGGGTGTTCTGGTGGGCGAGTATGTTGCGCCCTACGCGGAAAACCAGGCGCAGGCCGCCCGTTCGCTGGCTCAGGGCAGCGGCGACTCGCAGAGTGCCAAGCATGGTTTGTGGCACCGTCAGGGTGACGAGTTCATCCACATCAACACGGTTCAGCCCAACGGGTTGATGTACGGCGTGACACGTTATCGCTTCGATGAGCAGCACCATATGCTGACCTCAAGCTTCGCCAGACAAGCCAACTACATGACGGATTACTGGGAGCTCAAAGACGTCTCTACCACGTATTTCCGTGATGGCAGCACCGAAGTCATCAAGACCCCGGTCGAGCGCTGGGAAGTGTCCCTCAGCCCGCAACTGTTGAGCACGGTCATCATGCCTCCTGAATCGCTGTCGATTTCCGGGCTCTGGAGCTACGCGCACTATCTGGCAGAGCAAGGCTTGAGCAATGGCCGTTACTGGCTGGCTTTCTGGACCAAGGTCCTGCAGCCGCTGGTGACTGTGGCGCTGGTGCTGATGGCGATCTCGTTCATCTTCGGTCCGCTGCGTTCGGTGACCCTGGGGCAGCGTGTGTTCACCGGTGTGCTGGTCGGCTTTACCTTCCGCATCATCCAGGACCTGCTTGGCCCGTCGAGTCTGGTGTTCGGTTTCTCGCCGCTGTTCGCGGTGCTGGTGCCGGCAGCTGCTTGTGCTCTTGCGGGTGTGCTGTTGTTGCGCCGCGCCGGATAAGCGACTCCCTGAATCGAAAAAGCCGACGTGAGTCGGCTTTTTCATGGGCGCTTACTTCTGTTTGGGCACCCGCACCAATCGGGTGTTGGAATACATGTCGTGCCAGGTACGCTGTTGCTTGTCGAACAGGCTCCAGATAAAGCCCAGCCCTACGCACAGCCATGAAGCGATAGAGACGATAAAGCGCAGCAGTGCCTGCATCAGGCTGATGGCGGTGCCGTCGGCGTTCTGTACGCGAATGCCCCATACCTGCATGCCCAGTGTCTGGCCGCCATGGGTCCAGAATTTGGCGAAGAAGCCGAAGGTGGCAAGCAGGAGAATGGAGGAGAGCAAGGGGTCGCCATCCAGTGAACCGGATTCGGTCAGGGCGCGCAGTCTGGCTTCACCGATGAAAGCCATCAGCACCAGCTTGTAGATGAATGCGGTAACCAGTTGCAGGGCGAAGCAGAGGAGGGCGTCGTAACAGATGGCGGCCAGGCGTCGAGCGAGGCTGGCGGGCGCGAAATCGCCTTGCGGTCGAAGCAGGTGTTTGGGCATCGCGAAGTTCTCGATCACGGTAAAGACCGCATCTTACGAAATCGCGCTGATAAAAAAGCCCCTGAGATCAATAATCAGGGGCTTTTCGGGTTTCAGCTATTAAGCTTCTGCCTGCACTTCATCAGCCTGCATGCCTTTTTGGCCCTGCACTGCAATGAAGGTTACCTTCTGGCCTTCTTTCAGGCTCTTGAAGCCGTTACCTTGAATTGCGCGGAAATGTACGAACAGATCCGGACCGCTTTCTGGAGTGATAAAACCAAAACCTTTTTCGTCGTTGAACCACTTGACGGTGCCGCTCTGACGTTGGGACATTTTCTTATTTCCTTGACGCTTGAATTGATGACAGCCTCTTTCACACGAAAGAGTACTGGGGCTGGTTGCAAGAAGTAAGAAACGTAGAACGGGATGTAGCAACGCTTTGAGCTACTGCCCAGGTCCAGATTCAGCGACCTATGCAAACACAGTCAGGAAACTCTACGCCAACTCTCGTTACAAAAACAAGCCCCGCTTTGTCCCTTGTTTCCTTGGCTGCAACTGATGTGCAGCGATCTTTCACCCAGGCTGAAAAACTGCCCGTTTTTGGCTCGTCGTGCCCGTTGGCGGGGCATTTTTTCAATGGCAGAAACCCTGTTGCGCGCCTCTTGTTAAAGAGTCATGCAGCAGGGTTATTACGCCATGAATAATTGCTGTTTTTTTGACGCTGTTATTTGCCGCGGAAGTAACGCTGTGCAACAAAAGGCATTTTACTCACCAGCATCGCAACCTTCTTGCCGCGCACGACAGCCCAGACTGGCGTATCCAGCGCAGTGAAGCGGCTGTCCAGATAACCCATCGCCAGAGGACTGCCCAGGCTTGGGCCAAAACCGCCACTGCAAACGCTGCCGATTGTCTGGCCTTCTGCATCGACGATTTGTGAGCCTTCACGCACCGGCGTACGTTCCTGTGGCAACAGACCGACACGTTTTTTATCCACTGCGGCCTGTTGCTGGGCAAATATTTTTTCTGCTCCGGGGAATCCGCCAGCCCGAACGCCATCGGCGCGCCTTGCCTTGGATATCGCCCACAACAGGCTGGCTTCGACAGGGGATGTCTCGGTGTTCATGTCGTGGCCGTACAGGCAAAGACCGGCTTCCAGGCGCAGTGAGTCTCGGGCACCCAGACCGATCGGAGCCACTTCCGGCTCCTCCAGCAGACGACGCGCCAGGGCTTCGGCCTGAGCGACCGGAACCGAGATTTCATAGCCGTCTTCGCCGGTGTAGCCAGAACGGCTGACATAGCAGCCAACGCCCAGCAACGTGATGCTGGCGAACTGCATGAAGGTCATGTCTGCCACTTGCGGTGCCAGGCGTGCGAGCACTGTGGCAGCCTGCGGGCCTTGAAGGGCGAGCAGGGCGCGCTCTTCAAACAGTGGCTCTATGGTGCATTGAGACGCCAGGTGTTTGCGCAGGTGTGCCAGGTCTTCGTTCTTGCAGGCGGCATTGACCACCAGCATCAATTGATCGTTGCCCAGGTTGGCGACCATCAGGTCATCGAGAATGCCGCCGTTCTCGTTGGTGAACATCGCATAACGCTGCATGCCGACCGGCAGGTCGATGATATCCACCGGGACCAGGGTTTCCAGCGCCTGTGCGGCACCGGCACCGGTCAGGAGAATCTGGCCCATGTGCGACACATCGAACAGGCCGGCTTTTTCACGGGTGTGCAGGTGCTCTTTCATCACGCCAGCCGGGTATTGCACGGGCATGTCGTAACCGGCGAAGGGCACCATTTTGGCGCCGAGTTCACGGTGCAGGGCGTGTAGCGGGGTGGTCAGCAATTGTTCTGTGGGCATGATGGGTTCCATATACAAGAGAAGGCCTTCGCGAATGAATTCGCTCCTGCAGGAGGAGCGTTCTTCGCGAAGGCTGGGCGATCACGCCTCTTGGTAGCTTTCGATGGACGGGCAGGCGCAGACCAGATTGCGGTCGCCGAACACGTTGTCGACACGACCGACAGGGGGCCAGTATTTGCCTTCGATCAGCGACTCGACCGGATACACGGCCTGTTCGCGGCTGTATGGATGGCTCCATTGACCGACGATTTCGGCGGCTGTGTGCGGAGCGTTTTTCAGCGGGTTGTCATCCTTGTCCAGAGTGCCGTTCTCGACCGCGTGGATTTCTTCGCGGATCTTGATCATGGCCTCGCAGAAACGGTCCAGTTCTTCCTTGGATTCACTTTCGGTCGGCTCGATCATCAAGGTACCGGCCACCGGGAACGACATGGTCGGTGCGTGGAAGCCGAAGTCGATCAGGCGCTTGGCGACGTCATCGACGCTGATGCCACTGGTTTCCTTGAGCGGGCGCAGGTCCAGAATGCATTCGTGTGCCACCAGACCGTTGCTGCCGGTATAGAGCACCGGGTAATGGTCTTCCAGGCGACGGGAAATGTAGTTGGCATTGAGAATCGCCAGTTGCGAAGCGCGTTTGAGGCCTTCGCCGCCCATCATGCGAATGTACATCCAGGTGATTGGCAGAATGCTCGCGCTGCCGAACGGAGCTGCGCAGACTGCGCCTTCCTTGCGCTCCATATGGCCGTGGCCGGGCAGGAACGGTGTCAGGTGCGATTTCACGCCGATCGGGCCGACACCCGGGCCGCCACCGCCGTGGGGGATGCAGAAGGTCTTGTGCAGGTTCAGGTGCGAAACGTCGCCGCCGAACTTGCCCGGTGCGCAGAGGCCGACCATGGCGTTCATGTTGGCGCCGTCGATGTAAACCTGGCCGCCGTTGTCATGGATGATGCCGCAGATTTCACGGATGCCTTCCTCGAACACGCCATGGGTCGACGGATAGGTGATCATCAGTGCAGCCAGTTGGTCGCGGTGTTCGATGGCCTTGGCGCGCAGGTCTTCGATATCGACGTTGCCGCGTGCATCACAGGCAGTCACGACTACGCGCATGCCAGCCATATGGGCGGTGGCCGGGTTGGTGCCGTGGGCGGACGATGGGATCAGGCAGATATCGCGGGCTTCATCGCCACGGCTCTGGTGATAGGCGCGGATCGCCAGCAGGCCAGCGTATTCGCCTTGTGAACCGGCGTTGGGTTGCAGGGAAATGGCGTCGTAACCGGTGGCGGCGCAGAGCATCGTTTCCAGTTCGCTGGTCAGTTGCTGGTAACCGGCGCTTTGCTCGGCAGGCGCGAACGGGTGCAGGTTGCCGAACTCGGCCCAGGTGACCGGGATCATTTCGCTGGCGGCGTTGAGCTTCATGGTGCAGGAGCCCAGCGGGATCATAGTGCGGTCCAGAGCCAGGTCCTTGTCTGCCAGCTTGCGCAGGTAGCGCATCAGCTCGGTTTCGGAGTGATAGCGGTTGAAGACCGGATGGCTGAGGATTGCCGATTGACGACGCAGGGCCTTGGGCAGATACGACTTGGCGCTGCTGGCCAGGGTGGCGAAGTCCGGCAGGCTCTGGCCATCGGCGGCAAAGATCGTCCACAGGGTTTCGATGGCCGACTGCGAAGTGGTTTCGTCGAAAGACAGGCCCAGGTATTCGGCGTTGATTTCCCGCAGGTTGATATGTTGCGCGCGGGCCTTGCTGTGCAGCGAGGCGGTTTTGGCGCCGGTATTGATTGTCAGGCTGTCGAAGAAGAACTCCTGCTCGACCTTCAGGCCTAGCTGGTTCAAGCCTTCAGCGAAGATCGCCGTCATGCGATGCACGCGATTGGCGATTTGCGTCAGGCCAGCAGGCCCGTGGTAGACGGCATACATGCTGGCGATGTTGGCCAGCAGCACTTGCGCGGTGCAGATGTTGCTGGTGGCTTTCTCGCGACGGATATGTTGCTCGCGGGTCTGCATGGCCAGACGCAGAGCCTGTTTACCGTGGCGGTCCACCGATACACCGACCAGACGGCCGGGCATGTCGCGCTTGAATGCATCGCGGGTGGAGAAATAGGCCGCATGCGGGCCACCGAAGCCCAGCGGCACGCCGAAACGCTGGGCGCTGCCGATGGCCACGTCGGCACCGAATTCACCCGGCGGAGTCAGCAGGGTCAGGGCCAGCAGATCGGCTGCAACCGCCACCAGCGCGTTGGCGCTGTGGAAGCGTTCGATCAGTTCGCGATAGTCGAATACATCGCCATTGCTGGCCGGGTATTGCAGCAGCGCACCGAAGTAGTCGCTGACATCGCCCAGTTCCGCTTCATCGGCCACTACAACGGTGATACCCAATGGCTCGGCGCGGGTGCGCAGCACGTCCAGGGTTTGTGGATGGCAGTGGGCCGAGGCGAAGAAGTGCTGGCTGCTTTTGTTCTTGCTCAGGCGCTTGCAGAAGGTCATGGCCTCCGCGGCGGCGGTGGCTTCATCCAGCAGCGAGGCGTTGGCGATGGGCAGGCCGGTGAGGTCGCTGATCAGGGTCTGGAAGTTGAGCAGCGATTCCAGGCGGCCCTGGGAAATCTCTGGCTGGTAAGGCGTGTAGGCGGTGTACCAGGCCGGGTTTTCCAGCAGGTTGCGCAGGATCGGAGCCGGTGTGTGAGTGTTGTAGTAACCCTGGCCGATGTAGGTCTTGAACAACTGGTTCTTGCTGGCGATGGCCTTGATCGAAGCCAGGGCATCGGCTTCGCTCTGGCCAGCCGGCAGGTTCAGCACGCTGGTGCCCTTGATGCTCTGCGGGATCACGCTTTCGCTCAGCGCTTCGATGGAGTCGAAGCCCAGGGTTTGCAGCATGGCTTGCTCGTCGCTGGCGCGCGGGCCGATGTGGCGGGCAATGAATTCGTTGGCGGTGCTCAGTTCGATAGAGTCAGTCATGTCTCGCTCCTCAGGCTTCAGCGTTGGCTTTGATCAGTCGGTCGTAGGCGTCCTGATCCAACAGGCCGTGAATGGCATTGACGTCTTGCGGGATGAAACGAAAGAACCAGCCGGCGCCGAGCGCGTCTTCATTGACCAGTTCAGGAGTGGCGTCGAGGGCGGAATTGACTTCGACCACCTCACCGTCCAGCGGCATGTTGATGCTGCTGGCAGCTTTTACCGATTCCACGACCGAGACTTCGGCGTGTTGAGTGTAGGCCTGTAATTCCGGGAGCTGCACAAAGACCACATCGCCGAGCGATTCCTGTGCATAAGGCGTGATGCCTACCGTGACACTGCCATCGGCTTCGGCCCGCAGCCATTCGTGTTCAACGGTGAATCGCAACTCGCTCATAACAACTCCTCAAGGGTAAAGGCCGCGGCTGATGCCGGCATAATGAAAAGCTCAGTAGCAATTTTGCGGCCAATATAAATTTATTGTTTTAAATCAATGGCTTGAGATGTTTTTGAGGGCGAGGGATCTAGAAGGCTGTAGCGAAATCGATACAGCGATGGAGGGCTGCAAAATTCCCGTGGGATCAAAGCCTTGCTGGCTGGGGATCGGGGAGGTGTGGATCGAATTCGTTACGATGGAATGATTTTGTTACGTTTCTTCGCGAATTCATTCGCGAAAAGGTCGGCCACTATTTCCCGATCCCGTACTTGCGCAACCGATGGGCAATCGCGGTATGCGAGGTATGCAGCCGTGCCGCCAGTTGGCGGGTCGAGGGGTAATCGGCATAAAGCTTCTGCAGCAGCTCACGCTCGAAATCTTCGACAGCCTTTTCAAGGCTGCCGACTTCGCCATCGTTCTGGCGGGCGACGGCGGTGCCTGCGATGTCCAGGTCGCCAATGTCCACCAGCGTGCTTTCGCTGATGGCGGCGGCGCGGAAGATCACGTTCTGCAACTGGCGCACGTTGCCCGGCCAGCGGTTGCCCAGCAAGGCGGGGTAAGTACCGGTTGCCAGGCGACACACCGGGCGCTGGATCTGGGTGCAGGCCTGTTCCATGAAATAGCGGGCCAGCAGCAGAATGTCCTGCCCGCGCTCGCGCAGTGGCGGGACTTCCAGGTTCAGCACGTTCAGGCGATAGAACAGGTCTTCACGAAAGGTACCTTCGCTGACCATCTTTTCCAGATCGCGATGGGTGGCGCTCAGGATGCGCACATTGACCCTGACTTCCCGGTCCCCGCCCACCCGCCTGAAGCTGCCGTCGTTGAGAAAACGCAGCAGCTTGGCTTGCAGATAAGGCGACATTTCGCCTATTTCATCTAGAAACACGGTGCCTTGGTTGGCCAGTTCCATCAGCCCCGGCTTGCCGCCGCGCTGGGCTCCGGTGAACGCGCCGGGTGCATAGCCGAACAGCTCGCTTTCAGCCAGGTTTTCCGGGAGCGCCGCGCAGTTGAGTGCCAGGAAGGGCTCACCATGGCGAGCGCTGCTGGCGTGACAGGCACGGGCGACCAGCTCCTTGCCGGTGCCGGTTTCGCCCTGAATCAACAAGGGCGCATCCAGCGCGGCGACTCGCTGGGCGCGGGCCTTGAGGATGCGGATGGCGGGGGATTCTCCCAGCAGGGCATCGAAGCCTTCTGCATGGTCATGATGCAATGCCGACAGGCGCTCACCGATCCGGCTGGGCAGGTACAGCGTCAGCAAGGCACCTGCTTCGGTAATGGGCGTTGCGTCCAGCAGCAAGGCTTCGCCATTGAGCGTGACCTCGCGCATGGGCAGGCGAAAACCGTTTTCCAGCAGCGTGGCTTGCAGGCTTGGGTCGGCGAACAGTTCGCCTATGGGCTCGCCTTCAGGTTCACGGCCAATCAGCGCGATCAGCGCCGGGTTGGCCAGCAGCACGTGCCCGGCACTGTCGAGTGCCAGCACCGGGTCGGTCATGGCGGCGAGCAGGGCATCGAGTTGCAGGTGGCGACGCTGGCCGGGAAGGATATCCACGACGGTAATCGCTTCGACACCGCGTACCCGGAACAACGCATCCTTGAGCTCTTCGAGCATCTGAGGGCTCAGGGTCGGCGCATCGATGTAAACGTTGGGCGGCACCATCTCAACAGCATCGAGATTCAGATTGCGTCCACCCAGAATGGCCAGCACTTCCTGGGTGATACCGACGCGGTCGATGAAGCAGACATGGATGCGCATGAGGCGTTATGGGTTCTGGGCTGCGAGGGTGGCCAGTATGCCTTGCCGGGGTGTTTGTTGATACGCCGTCGCGGCCAAGGCCCCTCCCACAAAATCGTTATTCCAGATGCTCAGGCTTCACAGGCTCACCCGGTTTGGCATTCAGCTTTTCGCGCACGTCCTTGAACATCCTGTCGTAGTCCTTGTGCAGGTCGATGGGCATTGCGGCGAGGTTGGGCAGGCCGTGTTTCATGCCGATGCGCCCTGCGTCATGGGCGAAATTGAAGGCCAGATCCCTTGGTAACTGAAACTCTTCAGAGAAGGCCTTGCCGTTGATCTCGCCTTGCATGGTGAAGTGCATGCAGGTTCCTTCCTCGGGATCTTCGCGCACTTCGTAATGGACATGAATGTCGTAGCTGAACCCTGAGCGTTGCAGGGCCGCGTGGGTGATGTGCAGATGACCTGGCTCAAACATTGAGGTCGCTCCGTCAGAAATTGAAAGTGTACGGGTAGACCCCGGCATGTGTTCCGGGGTTCAGCACCATGAACAAACACCTGACAGGATAGCCGGGCTGTTCTTTTTGGTTACTGATTCAGATCACGGGCAGGCTCGGGCCTGGACCAGAGCCACATATTGCCCATCGCCATGCCCGCGATGGCGAGGTAGAGCCACCAGACATGGGTGAGCAGGCTCAGCATCAGGATGGCGCAGACCAGCATGCTGATGGTCGCGCTGATTTTGGCGCGGCGTGCGACCAACCGGCCATTACGCCAGTTGTGCAGGATCGGGCCGAACACGCGATGGTTTTCCAGCCAGGCGTTCAGGCGCGGCGAACTGCGGGTCGCGGCCCAGGCGGCCAGCAGAATGAATTCCGTGGTCGGCAGGCCGGGGATGAATATGGCGGCAATGCCTATACCCAGGCTGACATAAGCGAGGATGCCAAACAGAAAGCGCGAAAGTCTGGAGCCGGGCGGTTTATAGGTCATGGTCACTACGGGCTGGTTCAAAAAGCCCGGCCAGCTTAACAGCACCGGGCGCTTTTTCATGCTTGAACCTGTTCGATCTCAGGCGCATGGGCGTAAGCGTGTTGCAGCAGAACCGTGAAACGCTCGAAAGCCTCGATGGCGCCCTGATCGGCCTGTGCTTCCTCTTCGGCGCTGAACTCCAGGCCATCCAGGATTCTGATAAAGGTTTTCCAGCCTTCGGCGCGGCCACCGGCGGGTTCGCCCAGATGCCGTGCGCCAAAGCTTTCGCTGAGGTTCAGGGCGGCAGCGCGCTTGATCAGAAAGGCCGCACCCAGTTTTGAGCCTTCGGAGACGAACAGCCAGCCCAGGGCCTTGGCCTTGCTCGGATTCTGCACGGCACCGGAGATGGATCGAGGAATGTCGGTGTTCAGGTCTGCGAGATCGGCCTTGGCTTGCTCGGCGCGGCAACGGGCGGGCAGGTCGGCGATGATCTCGATCAGTTCAGGATCGTTGTAGAGGCTTTGCAGTTCGGCCTGAAACAGATATTGGGCGACGACGAAACGCTTGTAGCTGTCGAGGGTTTCAAAAGGCGCATTGGCCTTGACCGCCTTGTCGAGCTGTTCGTGGGGCGCATGGGTAATCTGGTTGAGCCGCTGGGAACGCAGGGCAGGACGAGTCTGCTCGGTTGTCATCAGGTTCTTCCTTGCAAAAGTAAGAGGGCGTTGTTGAATAGACGAATGGCCAATCCACGGAGCGTAAAAAAACACGCCGCCGATCACTGTCGATGGCGTGTTTTTCACAGGGCTTGTTGCGCCAGGAATCAGATGTCCCAGACCAGATTGACGCTGAAGTTGCGTCCTGGCTGAGTCAGGCGATCCATGTTGGCCGGAGCAGTAGCACTTGCCTCGCCTACGCCGTCGTATCCGCGCACGTCATCCCACAGCCAGTACTTTTTGTCGGCCAGGTTGTAGAGGCCCGCATTGACGGTGACGTCGTCGGTGACCTTGTAGTAGCCGGTCAGGTCCAGAATGCCGAAGCCCGGTGTGCGGAACTGTGATGAAGAACCGTCCGGCTCATGGAATTCACTGTCATCCACACGTGTCTTGCGTTTGACCAGCGTCCAGCTCAGCAGGCCGCCGTAGCTGTCCTGCTCATAACCCAGGCCGAAAACGCCGGTCAGCGGGTTGACGCTGTTGAGTGGTTCGCCGGTGTCGTTGTTGCGGCCTTGCGCGTAGGCAATCGAGCCCTGAGTGTAGAGACCTTGCGGTGCGCCGAAGCTGTCCAGGTTCAGACGACCCTTGATCTCCGCACCTTTGATGGTGGCGTGCTTGATGTTGTAGGACTGGAAGGTAAGTTCGTCATAGCCGGCAGCCAGACCGTCTTCGTTGATGAAGTCGCGGTACTTGTTATAGAACACGGCAACGTCGAACGAGCCCGACTCGAAGCGGCCACGCAGACCGGTTTCATAGCTTTTGCTCTTTTCGGGCTCCAGGTTCGGGTTGGGTTCGACCAGGTAACCGGTTGTGGTGTTTTCAAAGCTGCCATACAAGGCCTTGGCCGACGGAGTCCGGAAACCTTCGGCGTACTGGCCATACCAGGTGTATTCGTTGCTCAGGGCGTAGGTCACGCCGAACTTGGGCGATACGCGATCCCAGGTCTTGTCCTTGTTATTGCCGCCACTCGGATCGTTCAGGCCTTCGGAGTTGAGGAACTCTTCGGTCATTTTCGGGCTCAGGCGGGTGTAGCTGTAGCGCACGCCAGGAATGAAGGTCCATTTGTTCCAGCTGATCTGGTCTTGAGCGAACAGCGCATAGCTGGTGATGGTCGGGTCGGGGAAGTCGCTGGCTGGCACAGGGTTATCACTGGCTACAGGACTGATGGCACCGGCCACGGTACAGGCGCCG
The DNA here is from genome assembly GCF_057809175.1 of Pseudomonas sp. FG43. Taxonomy (NCBI): domain Bacteria; kingdom Pseudomonadati; phylum Pseudomonadota; class Gammaproteobacteria; order Pseudomonadales; family Pseudomonadaceae; genus Pseudomonas; species Pseudomonas sp. FG43. The sequence continues at coordinate 75,978 of NZ_JBMDJL010000020.1, read as the reverse complement.
AACACTCGCGCACAGGTTGCACTGCCGGTACGCAAGCCCGTGACTTTCTGCCGTTTTACAGTGGTGCCGTAGGTCAGCTCATGGTCGGTGCTGGCAATCGAAAATGCCTTGTCGAACTGGGCATCGAAGATCCACTGTTTTTCCTGATAGGTCGTATCGCGATTACGGTACAAGTCACGGACGAACGGGAAGTAGCGTTCGCGGGTGCTTTGCTCGGTCTTGGCATTCTGGTAATTCAGGCTCCACTTGACGTTGTCGACCAGCAGGCTATCGAGAGCAAAGGTGTGTTCGATGCCGAAGCGTTCGCGAGTGACGGTGTCATTGGTGGTACGACCCCGATACATGCCAACCCCGACGCCGTTGCCGAACGGCCCGCCGACGGCGCTGAGCTGATTGGTGTCGCGATCATCCTTGTACTTTTCGTAGGTCAGCGCCAGACGCGAGTCTTCGGCGTAGTTCCAGCCCAGTTTGGCCAGCACATTGGTTGCGCGCTGGTCTTCAGGGTTGGCCTCGGTACGGGTCAGGCCGGTGCCGCTGGTGCTGCCGTAGGATTCGGTTTCATGGCCTTCGCGCTGGCTCAAATGCAGCAAGGCGTCGAAATCGCCATGGCGGCCAGCAACGGTGCCTGAGGTCAGCCAGCTTTCATCGGCCGAGCTGTAACCGGTTTTCAGGCGGGCGCCGACGTCTTTTCCGGGCTTGATGATGTCGCTCGGGTCCAGGGTGTAGTAACTGACTACGCCACCGATGGCGCTGCTGCCGTAAAGCGCCGAAGCCGGGCCGCGCAGGATCTCGACGCGCTTGACGATTTCCGGGTCGACGTAATTGCGGCGGGTCTGGGCGAAAGGACCGGTGAAGAAGCTGTCCGGGATTTCGACGCCGTCCACCTGGGTCAGGATCCGGTTGTTGTCGATACCACGGATGTTGTAGCCAGTGGTGCCGCCGCGCTGACCGGCACCACCGACCGAAACGCCCGGCTCGTTGCGTACCAGATCGCGGATGTCATTGACGTTGCGACGGTCCAGTTCTGCGCGTGTGTGTACGCTGACGGTATTGGGAACCGAGGAGATATCCTGTTCCTGGCGCGTGGCACTGACGGTGGTCTGCTCAAGGGCGATGACGCCAGAGACGCGCTTTTCCAGTACGACGTTGTTGTCGCCCAGGTTGCGATAGCTCAACTGGCTGCCCGACAGCAGGCGCTCCAGGGCCTGGGCGGGTTGCAGGTTGCCATTGGCGCCAGGGGAGACAACGTTTTGCGCCAGGTCCGACGACACGCCCACCTGCCAGCCGGTGACACGGCTGAATTCATTGAGTGCCGATACCAGCGGTTGTCTGGCGATCGAGAACGTGTAAGTGCCGGCAGCGCGTGCCTGTGGAGCGCTTTCTGTTGCTGCGACGGCGGGCATCGCTTGCATGCCGGCGCTGAAAATCGCCACGGTCAGCAGCGAAAGTGTGAATCGCTTGCGTGAGTGAGTGAACGAGGATGACATACGGTGGCGCTCCCTGACGAACTGCTGGTTATAGTGTTGTGCTGTCGATTCTTAATGCGAATCAGTTGCATTGGATATGACTAGACGAACGAGGGACGGGGAGTGCGTAAAAAAAGTTTTACCGATCAGTTGATGAGCACTAGCGCAGGTATTTCCTGCACATTGGCCGAAGTGATCTGCGCCAGTGAACGTATCACGTTCAAGGGGTTATCCAGCTTGTAGTTGCCTGTGACGGTGACGCGATCCAGTGCGGGGTTGGTGTTGATGATCCAGCCGGGATAATAGCGACGCAGCTCGGCCAGAACTTCGCTGAGCGGGCTGTTATCGAAGATCAGTCGACCCTGGACCCAGGCCAGGTCCCTGGCCGGATCGAGCCTTTCCCGATGGCCAAAACCCGATGGACCTACGCGAACGCTGTCGCCCGCGCCAAGGCTGACTCTGGAGTCGCCGCGTATGGCGCTGACGTCTACCGCGCCACGCTGAACCTGAACCCGCGCTTCGCCATCAAGGTAACGCACCGAAAACTCGGTGCTGTTGGCGCTCATGCGGATCGGGCCGGCTTCGATCTCCATCGGCACGTTCGGATCGAGGGCTACATTGAAATAGGCTTCCCCTTGATACAGGCGTGCCACCCGTTGCTTGTCATCAAGGTGGCTGGAAAAGGCCGAGTTGGTATTGAGCAGGACTTTCGAGCCGTCGCTCAGTTGCAGGCGCTGGCGTTCGCCTACTACCGTCAGGTGGTCGGCCTGGATGCGCAAGGGCAGGTTGCTGAAGTTGAACAGCCCCAACAGCAGAACAGCCGCTGTGGCCAAGGGTTTCCAGTGCGGTCGGATGCGTTGCCAGCGCGAAGGCTTGTGCGGTTGTTGCAAGGCCGCTGCCGCGTGCTGAACGGTTTGCGAGTCCCATATCGCCCGGGCCTTGGTGAAAGCTTGCGCATGGGCAGGGTCGGCCTGCAGCCAGGCCTCGAAGTGTGCCTGCTGCTGAGGATCTGCGCCTTCCAGTTCGATCAGCCAGGTCAGGGCTTGATCCATTGCGCTGTCGCTCAGTACATCCTGCGCAAGCGACTGCGGGCGTTCTGTTCCTGGGGTCACGGTGTTCCTCGGCAAACTCGGTTTGATCGATGTGCGTGCAATGGGAGTGGCAGCCTGCGACAGTGTCCAGGTCTGGTCAAGCCTGGTCGAGTCTCGCCAGCACTCCCACACAGATCGCCATGATCAGTTTCAGTTCTTTTTGTACGGTGCTTGCAGAGATGTCCAGTTGCTCGGCGATCTCCAGATAACTGCATCCGTTGAGGCGACTCAGGGTGAATATGTTCTGTTGGCGCGTGCTGAGTTTACCCACAGTGGTGCTGAGGCTTTCAAGCAGGCGTTTGGCGTGGGTGGCCTCTTCCGGTGTGCTGAGCTGTGCGACCACACTTTCGATCTGCTCGGCGGGCGCATCTTCGACCAGGGTCCGGCCATGGATGCGGCGCGAGCGCAAATGATCCAGCGCCAGGTTGCGGGCGGTCTGGTAGACGAAGGGTTCCAGGTGATCTATCGGGCGTTCGGTCAGGGCGCGGGTGACGCGCAACCAGGTTTCCTGCAGCAGGTCTTCAGCGGTGCTGTGGTTGCCCACCATGCCTTGCAAGGTTCGCAACAACACTTCGCGTTGAGCGACAAATACGTCATTGAAGTGCGCCTGCGACACAGAAGTACCTGACCGGAAAAATCAGTGGATGATAATGCTTATCATCCACATATTCGGTCAAGTCGGCTTTCTGTATTTTTCTTAATACTTCGCTGTCACTGTGCGTTATGCAGCGCCAGGCAGTTGTCGAGCATGCGGTTGGAGAACGCCCACTCGTTGTCATACCAGGCCAGCACCTTGAGCAGCTTGCCGCTGACTTTGGTGTGGTTGGCGTCGAAGATCGACGACAGCGGGTTGTGGTTGAAGTCGTGGGAAACCAGCGGCAGGGTGTTGTAGCCCAGAATCCTGGAGTGCTGGCTGGCTTCCTTGAGCAGCGCGTTGACTTCGTCTGCGGTGGTTTCGCGCTTGATGTTGACGGTCAGGTCCACCAGCGAAACGTTGATCACCGGCACCCGGACGGCCATGCCGGTCAGTTTGCCCGCCAGTTCCGGCAATACCAGGCCCACGGCTTCGGCGGCGCCGGTCTTGCTCGGGATCATCGAATGAGTGGCCGAACGGGCGCGGTACGGATCGGTGTGATACACATCGATCAGGTTCTGGTCATTGGTGTAGGCATGGATGGTGGTCATCAGACCGCTTTCGATGCCCAGTTCGCGATGCAGTACCTGCGCGACAGGTGCCAGGCAGTTGGTGGTGCAGGAGGCGCTGGAGATGATCTGGTGCGACTGGCGCAGGGTGTCGTGGTTGACGCCATAGACGATGGTAGCGTCCGCGCCTTTGGCCGGAGCTGAAATAATGACCTTCTTTGCCCCGGCGGTGATATGCGCGGCGGCTTTTTCACGGTCGGTGAACAGACCGGTGCATTCAAAGACGACATCGATGTTCTGGGCTTTCCATGGCAACTCGGCAGGGTTGCGTATGGCGCTGACAGCGATACGGTCACCATTGACTGTCAGGCTTTCGCTGTCGCACTCGACGGTGCCGCTGAAAGGGCCGTGAACGGTGTCGAAACGCAGCAGATGAGCATTCATCTCGCTGTTGCCCAGATCGTTGATGGCGACGACCTGCAGGTCTTGTCGGTAGCCTTGGGTATAAAGTGCGCGTAGGACGTTACGGCCGATGCGGCCAAAACCGTTGATTGCAATGCGAATAGTCATACAGTCGTCCTTCAAGAATTGTTGTTGGAATTACAAGATTATTCTCATAAAAATAGAAAACAAGCCTTTTTAGTGGCAATATTTTGTTTTATCTACAACTACAAGCCTGAAAGGCTGGTTCAGTTGATCGAGATCAGGCTTTTGCGCCTTGGCGCCGGGTCCCGATAACTGGCATGGTCTTTACGGGTGACCATAGACGTTAGCCTGGAGTTCATCACATGCATCCCCGCATTCTTGAGGTAACCGAGCGTCTTATCGCTCGTAGTCGCGAAACCCGTCAGCGCTACCTGCAACTGATTCGCGGCGCAGCGAGCGACGGCCCGATGCGTGGCCAACTGCAATGCGCCAACTTCGCCCACGGCGTTGCCGGATGCGCACCCGAGGACAAGCAGAACCTGCGCCTGATGAACGCCGCCAACGTGGCAATTATTTCTTCATATAACGACATGCTTTCGGCGCATCAGCCGTACGAAGTCTTTCCTGCCCAGATCAAAAAGGCTTTACGTGACATTGGTTCGGTCGGCCAGTTCGCGGGCGGCGTGCCGGCCATGTGCGATGGCGTGACCCAGGGCGAGCCGGGCATGGAACTGGCCATCGCCAGCCGTGAAGTGATCGCCATGTCCACGGCGGTGGCGCTGTCCCACAACATGTTCGATGCCGCATTGATGCTGGGCATCTGCGACAAGATCGTGCCGGGCCTGATGATGGGCTCGCTGCGTTTCGGTCACTTGCCAACCATCTTCGTGCCCGGCGGGCCGATGGTTTCCGGTATTTCCAACAAGGAAAAGGCCGATGTGCGCCAGCGCTACGCCGAAGGCAAGGCGACCCGCGAAGAGTTGCTGGATTCGGAGATGAAGTCCTACCACGGTCCGGGCACCTGCACGTTCTACGGCACAGCCAATACCAACCAGTTGTTGATGGAAGTCATGGGCTTGCACCTGCCGGGCGCTTCGTTCGTCAATCCGGGCACGCCGTTGCGTGAGGCGCTGACAGCCGAGGCGGCGCAGCAGGTCACTCGCCTGACCAAGCAAAGCGGCGACTTCATGCCAATTGGTGAAATCGTCGATGAGCGAGTGCTGGTCAACTCCATCGTCGCCCTGCACGCCACGGGCGGTTCGACCAACCACACCTTGCACATGCCGGCGATTGCTCAGGCCGCAGGCATCCAGTTGACCTGGCAGGACATGGCCGACCTCTCGGAAGTCGTGCCGACCCTGAGCCACGTCTATCCAAACGGCAAGGCCGACATCAACCACTTCCAGGCAGCGGGCGGCATGTCGTTCCTGATCCGTGAACTGCTGGCTGCCGGTCTGCTTCACGAAGACGTCAATACCGTGGCCGGTCATGGCTTGAGCCGCTACACCAAGGAACCTTTCCTGGAAGATGGCAAGCTGGTCTGGCGCGAAGGTCCACTGCAAAGCCTGGACGAAAACATTCTGCGCCCGGTGGCGCGTCCGTTCTCGCCGGAAGGCGGCCTGCGGGTCATGGAGGGCAACCTGGGGCGTGGCGTGATGAAAGTCTCCGCCGTGGCGCCCGAGCATCAGATCGTCGAAGCACCGGCCAGGGTTTTCCAGGATCAGCAGGATCTGGCCGATGCGTTCAAGGCCGGTGAGCTGGAGCGTGATTTCGTGGCGGTGATGCGCTTCCAGGGGCCGCGCTCCAACGGCATGCCTGAACTGCACAAGATGACGCCATTCCTGGGCGTGCTTCAGGATCGTGGCTTCAAGGTTGCCCTGGTGACTGACGGGCGCATGTCCGGAGCCTCGGGCAAGATTCCGGCGGCGATTCATGTCTGCCCGGAAGCCTTTGATGGTGGCCCTTTGGCTCTTGTCCGAGATGGTGACGTGATTCGCGTCGATGGCGTAAAAGGCACGTTGCAAGTTCTGGTCGAAGCGTCAGAATTGGGAGCCAGACAACCGGCAGTCGGTCAGCTCGACAACGGTGTCGGCTGTGGCCGGGAACTGTTCGGTTTCATGCGCATGGCCTTCAGCTCGGCGGAGCAGGGCGCCAGCGCCTTTACTTCAAATCTGGAGACGCTCAAGTGAAATTGGCTCTGGTCGGTGATATTGGCGGCACCAATGCACGTTTTGCCATTTGGGAAGACGACAAACTGCATTCGATTCGGGTATTCCCGACCATCGATTACGCCGGGCCGGAACAAGCCATCGAGATCTACTTGCAGGATCTTGAGTTGCAACGTGGCGATGTCGGCTTCGTCTGTCTGGCCGTGGCCGGGCCGGTGGATGGCGATGAGTTCTATTTCACCAACAGCCACTGGCAATTGAGCCGGTCGAAGTTCTGCGAAAACCTGAAAGTCGATGAGCTGCTGCTGATCAACGACTTCACGGCCATGGCGCTGGGCATGACCCGCCTGCGTGATGACGAATACCTGACCATCTGCCACGGTCTCGGCAAGCCGGATCGCCCGCGTGTGGTGATCGGGCCGGGGACCGGGCTTGGGGTCGGAACCTTGATCAGCGTCGGCGAAGACCGCTGGACGGCCTTGCCCGGCGAGGGTGGTCATGTGGATCTGCCGATCGGCACCGCCCGTGAAGCCTTGCTGTGGACACGTCTGATGGCCGAGCACGAGCATGTCAGTGCCGAGACGGTATTGAGTGGCGCGGGCCTGTTGCAGTTGTATCAGGTCAGTTGTGCGCTGGACGATATCGAGCCAGTGCTCAAGTCGCCGGCTGCCATTACCTCGGCGGCTGTGGCGGGTGACCCGGTGGCGGCAGGGGTTCTGGATCAGTTCTGTGTATTTCTGGGCCGGGTGGTGGGCAACAACGTGCTCACTCTGGGTGGCCTGGGTGGGGTCTATATCGTTGGCGGCGTGGTGCCACGTTTCGTCGACTTCTTCAGCAACAGCGGTTTCAAGCGCGCACTCGCTGAAAAGGGCGTGATGAGCGATTACTTCAAGGGCCTGCCGGTCTGGCTGGTCACTGCCGAATACCCCGGTTTGATGGGGGCAGGCGTAGCATTGCAACAGGCATTTGGAAAGGATCTCTGATTCGTTTTTCACACGCTGCGTGTCATGGATGGCAACCCAATAACAACAACGTCACTGCTAACAAGGACGATTCAATTTGAGCTCAGTCAGTAAATCGATTCTGTTGGTCGATGATGACCAGGAGATCCGCGAGTTGCTGGATACCTACCTCAGCCGTGCCGGTTTTCAGGTGCGTACTGTTGGGGACGGCGCGGATTTTCGACAGGCGTTCAACGAGGCTCCCAGCGACCTGCTGATCCTCGACGTCATGCTGCCCGATGAAGACGGCTTCAGCCTGTGCCGCTGGGTGCGCCAGCATCCGCGCCAGCCCCATGTGCCGATCATCATGCTTACCGCCAGTTCCGATGAGGCCGACCGTGTCATCGGCCTGGAACTCGGGGCTGACGATTATCTGGGTAAACCTTTCAGCCCCCGTGAATTGCAGGCCCGGATCAAGGCCTTGTTGCGTCGTGCCCAGTTTGGTCAGGAACGCAGCGGCAATGACGTGATGGTGTTCGATGAGTGGCGTCTGGACATGGTCAGCCACCGGCTGTTTCACAACGATGGCGAGGAAGTGATTCTTTCGGGGGCGGACTTTGCGCTGCTCAAGCTGTTTCTCGATAACCCGCAGCAGATCCTGGATCGCGACACCATCGGCAACGCCACTCGCGGGCGTGAACTGATGCCGCTGGAGCGCATTGTCGACATGGCCGTCAGTCGTCTGCGCCAGCGTTTGCGCGACACTGGCAAGGCGCCGCGCCTGATACGCACGATACGCGGCAGTGGTTACCTTCTGGCGACGAACGTTAGCGTGCACGCCAGCAATGGCTACTGAAACGACCCTCTTGAAGTTGCGCCGCCCAAGGCTGCCGCGTTCACTGTTGGGGCGGATGCTGTTGCTGACGCTGCTGGCGGTCTTGATGGCTCAGGCCTTGTCCAGCGTCATCTGGCTTTCCCAGTTGCGGGCCACGCAAATGGTCGGGCTGGTGACCAGTGCGCGCAGCCTGGCGTATTCCATGGCGGCCAGTGTCAGCTACTTTCGCTCGTTGCCTCTGGCCTACCGTCCGCTGGTGCTGGATCAATTGCGCAGCATGGGCGGTACGCGCTTTGTCGTATCGCTCAATGACCGTCCGCTGGACATGCAGATATTGCCGCCCACGCCTCGCAAGCAGGCCGTGTTGCAGGTTGTCGATGAAGTATTGCGCCAGCACCTTGGCAATGATCCCGACATTGCGGTGTGGTTCGTGCGCCCGGATGACCTGCGGATTTTCAACAGCGGCCTGAAGCTCGATGAGTTGCCACGCTCCTGGGCGCATTACGCGCTGACCCTTGAGCCGCTGAACCCTCCTGTTCTGGTGACCCAGATTGAACTGGCTCCCGGCGAATGGCTGTATATCGCGTCACTGCTGCCTGAGCCCTATACCTCTCTGGAAGAGCAGGAGCTTCCTTTGCAGCAGGTCTGGTTCATTGCCCTGACCAGTGTTTTTCTGCTGTTCTTCATCGGCCTGCTGGTGCATTGGCAAAGCCGGCCCCTCAAGCGTCTGGCGCGTGCGGCGCGTGACATGTCCCTGGGCGCCGATGTCGAGCCGGTGGTCGAGGGCGGTGGCAGTGAAGTGGTTGAGGTCAGCCGCGCCTTCAATGCCATGCGCAACCGGATCAGTCGTTATCTGACGGAGCGCGGCCAGTTGTTCAGCGCCATTTCTCATGACTTGCGCACGCCCATCACCCGCTTGCGGTTGCGTGTCGAGTTGCTGGAAGACGAAATGATGCAGACCAAGTTCAGCCGCGATCTCGATGAGCTTGAGCTGCTGGTCAAAGGCGCGTTGCAATGCGTGAAGGACACCGACATTCACGAGAACATCGAGCAGGTGGACCTCAATCACTTGCTTGAATGCCTGATCGAGCCCTATCTGCGTGACGGGCGTGTCACGCAGAAGGGGGTTGCCGAAGCGGCTTATCCCGGCAAGCCGCTGGCGCTCAAGCGTTGCATCGGCAACCTGATCGATAACGCCATCAAGTACGGGCATCGCGCGCATTTGAAGGTCGAAGACAACGACCTGGCTTTCGTCCTGCACGTGGATGACGAAGGGCCGGGGGTGCCGGAAAAGCGACTGGAACATGTGTTCGAGCCGCATTTTCGTCTGGCCGGCAGCCAGCAACAGGGCTACGGTCTTGGCCTGGGCATCGCTCGCAATATCGCCCACAGCCATGGAGGCGAAGTGAGCCTGCAGAATCTGCGCGAGGGCGGATTGCGGGTGACACTGTTTTTGCCTCGGTCAGTGGATTGAGGCAGGCCATCATCGGCGGTGTCTGGACACCGCCTCGGTACAAGCGAATTTATTCGCGAATGAATTCGTTTCTATGTGTGGTCTGTGTCTGTTTCAACTGATGAATCGATAAATGGCATTGGGTGAAAAACCCGTTATAACACTGGAATAATAGGCCCCGGTGTCCGGATCTTCGCTCAGATAGTTCAACCCCTCGATTTCTTCGTAGTAACACACGCCGTCTGCTCCCAGGCTGGTGTCTGGCTGCCCGTTTTCGAGCAGACGGGCCATGAAGCCTGTCAGTTTCGGTATCGCGTTTATGTGTCTGCCAGCCACTACAATCCGCCCGGAGCGGTCGACAATAGCCGTGAAGTTTACCGGTACGACATTGTCGGGTTCTCTTGATTCGATCAGTACGGTTTCTCCCTGATTGAACTCTGGAATACGTTGACCATTCATGTCTAACTTGCAAATGGCCAGAACGCCTCTGCCGCGAACGATGTTTACACTGCCTCTGTTTCCTGCGCAGACAATATTGCCATCAGCGTCCTGTATAAGCGAATTCCAGCTTGAATAAGCGTAATTGCCAAAGTCTGTAAAATATCCATCTGAGGCGAATGTGGTATCGAGAGCCCCGTTTTCATGAAATCTGGCAATAAAGGGAACACCTGGATGTTCGCCGCCGATGACAAACATTCCATTGTCTTGCACGATTAAACGATAAGGCTTGAACCACACATAACTTTCAGGCTCCATCAGGCCATCGGTATTGAAGGTCGGGTCCGGTTCTCCGTCCGGGGTGAGTCTCAGGACATAAGTGCGATGAACATATTCAACCATGTCTCTTACCGTGGTGAGGACGAGCAGTTTTCCATCGCTCAATACCTTGAGGTCACCGTATTGTTCATCGGGGAATCGCAGGGATTGAGGCTGGGGAATACGGCTGGCAAGCTTGCGCAATGGCGACGGCCATTGTCCCGGGTTGCCGGGGAGTGGATACAGGCGCAGCCCGTTGTTGCCAAAGGCCGGGTCTTTCTGGCCATCCGCTGTAAAACAGGCCAGTACCAGGCTACTGACCCGCTGGCCCTTGATCGTTATTGTGGTATCCAGCCTGGCCAGATACCGGCCGTCTGGCAATAGATCCACATTCAGCAGATAACCGTCGTTCTCGGCCAGAGGGGCGCTACGTACATTAACGAAGGCGTAGCCATTCTGGCCGAAGGTTGTATCAAGGCTGTTATCAGGTTTTATTCTGACCAGGCAGGGAAGTTGTCGATAGTTCTCATCCTGGCAGCCAGCAATGAAAGAGCCATCGGCCAGCCTGAGCAAGGTATCGACAGAAAAAAGTCTTTGGCCTTCAACCGGGTTGGGAACGACGACGGGTTGAAAGCCCGGATCAATTTCACCGGACTTGGGCGAAACAGGAGTGTTGTTCATTGTGTTATTCCTTGTGAATGAAAATGCACGTCCGTTTATGCTCTTTTAACAAGAGTTGAAGTAAGGGGGGCGTGATGAAAGGCGTCCTGCCTTTTAATTCTAGGTAATCATGTGTGCGGCAATCGTTTCAAGTTATATTCATTTGCACTATGAAGTAGAGGGTTTCACGTAATCCGAGTGACGGTATGAAGTCAATGATGTCGTTGTGATTGAATTTTCGTTGGATGACCGGTTCTGGAAAAATGAACTAACCTGCCTTGAGGTTGGGTGTTGCTGTCCAGAGGACGGGTGGTGAATGTAACCATCCTGTGACTTTTGCGCGTCCCTTCGTTACCGTGCCTGAAAAACCCTTGGTTAAACTGCTTTGAGCGCAAGCACAGACTTGCTCATGCATAACAACAAGAAAGGTCAAATCGATGAATTCAATCTCACGTCTCGCTGTTGTCATTTCCCTCGCCTCGTTGTTCCCTCTGAGCGTTACTGCTGCTGATTCCAAAGGCACTATCGAAGTCGTGCACTGGTGGACGTCCGGTGGCGAAAAGGCCGCTGTCGATGTTTTGAAAGCGCAGGTTGAAAAAGACGGTTTTACCTGGAAGGACGGCGCGATTGCCGGCGGTGGCGGTGCGACGGCAATGACCGTGCTCAAGAGCCGTGCAGTAGCGGGTAACCCGCCTGGCGTAGCACAGATCAAAGGCCCGGACATTCAGGAATGGGGTTCCACCGGCCTGCTCGATACCGATGCGTTGAAGGATGTTGCCAAGGAAGAGAAGTGGGATTCTCTTCTGGACAAGAAAGTCTCCGACACCGTGAAATTCGAGAACGAATACGTTGCCGTGCCGGTGAACATCCACCGCGTCAACTGGCTGTGGATCAACCCGGAAGTCTTCAAGAAAGCCGGTATCGAAAAGCCCCCGACCACCCTTGAAGAATTCTACGCCGCTGGCGACAAGCTCAAGGCCGCCGGTTTCATTGCACTGGCCCATGGCGGTCAGCCATGGCAGGACAGCACCGTATTCGAGGCTGTAGTCCTCTCGGTCATGGGTGCAGAAGGCTACAAGAAGGCCCTCGTCGATCTTGACCAGAAAGCCCTGACCGGTCCGGAAATGGCCAAGTCCTTCGCCGAACTCAAGAAAGTCGCCACCTACATGGACGCCAACCGCGCCGGTCGTGACTGGAATATCGCGGCAGCCAGTGTCATCAGCGGCAAGGCTGGCATGCAGATCATGGGCGACTGGGCCAAGAGCGAGTGGACTGCCGCCAAGAAAGTCGCAGGCAAGGATTACGAGTGCGTAGCCTTCCCGGGCACTGAAAAGGCGTTCACCTACAACATCGATTCGCTGGCCGTGTTCAAGCAGAAAGACAAGGGCACCACCGCTGCGCAACAGGACCTGGCCAAGGTCGCGCTGGGTGAAAACTTCCAGCAGGTCTTCAGCATCAACAAAGGCTCCATTCCGGTTCGTAACGACATGCTGGCCAATATGGAGAAGCACGGTTTCGATTCCTGCGCCCAGGCTGCTGCAAAAGATTTCCTGGCTGACTCGAAAACCGGCGGTCTGCAGCCAAGCATGGCTCACAACATGGCGACTACGCTGGCGGTACAAGGCGCATTCTTCGATGTCGTGACCAACTACATCAACGATAAAGATGCCGACCCTGCCGCAGCAGCCAGGAAACTGGGCGCGGCAATCATGTCAGCCCAGTAATTATCGTTACCTGAACCCCAGCCGCAGTTCGTGCTGATGAACCCGTACCCCGGTTTCACACACGCCTGCGGCCTGGATTCGATATTCCGGATTGGATACTCCCGATGAGCTCTGTCGCTGTGTTCAGCAAAGCCTCGCCTCTGGATGCGCTGCAACGCTGGTTGCCCAAGTTGGTACTGGCACCCAGCATGTTCGTCGTGCTGGTTGGTTTTTACGGTTACATCCTGTGGACCTTCGTCCTCTCCTTTACCAACTCGACTTTCCTGCCGACCTACAAATGGGTCGGGCTGGCGCAATACATGCGCCTTATGGACAACGACCGCTGGTGGGTGGCGAGCAAGAACCTGCTCATGTTCGGCGGTATGTTCATCGCCATCAGTCTGGTGGTCGGCGTGGTGCTGGCGGTGCTGCTGGATCAGCGCATTCGCCGTGAAGGTGCGATTCGCACCATTTATCTCTACCCGATGGCGCTGTCGATGATCGTCACCGGTACGGCCTGGAAATGGCTGCTCAACCCGGGCCTTGGTCTGGACAAGATGCTGCGCGACTGGGGCTGGGAAGGCTTTCGCCTGGACTGGCTGGTCGATCCCGACCGGGTTGTGTACTGCCTGGTCATCGCGGCGGTCTGGCAGTCTTCCGGGTTTGTCATGGCGCTGTTTCTGGCGGGCCTGCGTGGTGTCGACCAATCGATCATTCGCGCTGCACAGATGGATGGCGCGAGCTTGCCGCTCATCTACTGGCGCGTGATATTGCCCAGCCTGCGTCCGGTGTTCTTCAGTGCCGTGATGATTCTGGCGCACATCGCCATCAAGAGCTTCGACCTGGTGGCGGCAATGACGGCCGGCGGTCCCGGTTACTCGTCGGACCTGCCAGCGATGTTCATGTATTCCTTCACCTTCAGTCGTGGCCAGATGGGCATGGGCTCGGCCAGTGCGATTCTGATGCTCGGCGCGATCCTGGCGATTCTGGTGCCGTACCTGTATTCCGAGCTGAGGACAAAACGCCATGAGTAGTCATGTTGGCAAACCTTCCATCAGCTTCAGCCGGATTCTGATTCATGCCGTGCTGCTGCTGGCCTGTCTTCTGTATCTGGTGCCGTTGGTGGTCATGCTCCTGACCAGCTTCAAGGCACCTGAAGATATCGGCAGCGGTAACCTGCTGAGCTGGCCAAGCGTGGTCACGGCTATCGGCTGGATCAAGGCCTGGGATATCGTCGATGGCTATTTCTGGAACTCGATCAAGATCACCATCCCGGCAGTGATCATCTCCACAGCCATCGGTGCGCTGAACGGCTATGTGCTGTCGATGTGGCGCTTTCGCGGTTCGCAGCTGTTCTTCGGCCTGTTGCTCTTCGGTTGCTTCCTGCCGTTCCAGACCGTGCTGCTGCCAGCGTCCTTTACCCTCGGCAAGATGGGGCTGGCCAGTACCACCACCGGCCTGGTGTTCGTGCATGTGGTCTACGGGCTGGCATTCACCACACTGTTCTTTCGCAACTACTACGTCAGTATCCCGGATGCGCTGGTCAGAGCGGCACGTCTTGACGGTGCGGGTTTCTTCACGATTTTCTGGCGGATCATCCTGCCGATGTCCACGCCCATCATCATGGTCTGCCTGATCTGGCAGTTCACCCAGATCTGGAATGACTTCCTGTTTGGCGTGGTGTTTTCCAGTGGCGAATCCCAGCCCGTCACCGTGGCGCTGAACAACCTGGTCAACACCAGCACCGGGGCCAAGGAATACAACGTTGATATGGCGGCGGCGATGATCGCCGGGCTGCCGACACTGCTGGTCTATGTGCTGGCTGGCAAGTATTTCCTGCGTGGGCTCACGGCCGGCGCGGTCAAGGGGTAATCATGGCGACTCTCGAACTACGTAACGTAAACAAGACCTACGGCGCCAACCTGCCGGACACGCTCAAGAACATTGAGCTGAAAATCAATGATGGCGAGTTCCTGATCCTGGTCGGCCCGTCCGGTTGCGGCAAGTCGACGCTGATGAACTGCATCGCCGGTCTTGAGAGCATCAGTGGCGGCGCGATCCTGATCGATGGCGAAGACGTCAGCGGCACCAGCCCGAAGGATCGTGATATCGCGATGGTGTTCCAGTCCTACGCGCTGTATCCGACCATGAACGTGCGGGAGAACATCGAGTTCGGCCTGAAAATCCGCAAGATGCCTCAGGCTGCCATCGACGAAGAAGTGAGTCGGGTTGCCAAGCTGTTGCAGATCGAACACCTGCTCAATCGCAAGCCGGGCCAGTTGTCCGGTGGTCAGCAGCAGCGGGTCGCCATGGGGCGTGCCCTGGCGCGGCGTCCGAAGATCTACCTGTTCGACGAACCGCTGTCCAACCTCGACGCCAAGCTGCGGGTCGAGATGCGCACCGAAATGAAACTGATGCACCAGCGCCTGAAAACCACCACCGTCTACGTCACCCACGACCAGATCGAGGCGATGACCCTGGGCGACAAGGTGGCTGTCATGAAGGACGGGATCGTTCAGCAGTTCGGTACGCCCAAGCAGATCTACAACGATCCGGCCAACCTGTTCGTCGCCAGTTTCATCGGTTCGCCGCCCATGAACTTCATTCCGTTGCGTCTGCAACGCAAGGAAGGCCGCCTGCTGGCGGTACTCGACAGCGGTCAGGCCCGATGCGAGCTGCCATTGGGGCTGAGCGATGCAGGGCTGGAGGACCGCGAAGTGATTCTGGGCATTCGTCCGGAGCAGATCACCCTGGCGTCTGGCGAGCCCAACGGGTTGCCGACCATTCGTGCTGAAGTGCAGGTCACCGAGCCGACCGGGCCGGACACACTGGTTTTTGTCACCCTGAATCAGAGTAAAGTCTGCTGTCGTCTGGCGCCGGATGTCGCGCCTCAGGTGAGCGAAAGCCTGACCCTGCAATTCGACCCGTCCAGGGTCCTGCTTTTCGATGCCCAGAGCGGCGAGCGTCTGGGTGTTTTGGGAAAGCAGCAAACGGCTGAGCGCGTGGGCAATGTCACGCAGATGATTCGTTAGACGTACCGAGCACAGCTGGCTGGTCAAGTGCTGCCATACCGCATGACCCGCCAGTGAACACGAAGCAGTAAGTAAAACGTGCACCAAAGCTAATAACAATAAAACGAGGATTGATGGGATGAAGAAGATAAAGGCTAAATCGCTTTCCCGGTTCCAGTTGGTACGCAAGCTTTCGGTTGTGGGTGCGATGAGTCTGGCGGGCGGCGCTCATGCTGCCGATGCGTTCGATGCCAACTCACCGTGGATGACAGGTGACTGGGGCGGTACGCGCACCGAGTTGCTCGACAAGGGTTACGACTTTTCTCTGGAGTACGTCTCCGAGATGGCCAGCAACCTCAAGGGGGGCTATAACGACGACACCACGGGCCGTTACAGTGACCAGTTCGCTTTTGGCTTGAAAGTCGATCTGGAGAAGGCCTTTGGCCTGAAGGATGCCGAGTTCAAGCTGGCGATTACCGAACGTAGTGGTCGCAACATTTCCAATGACCGGATCGGTGATCCTCGTGCCGGCACGCTCAGTTCCTCGCAGGAAGTCTGGGGTCGTGGTCAGACCTGGCGTCTGACCCAGTTGTGGGTCAAGCAGAAGTATTTCGATGGCGTGCTGGACGTCAAGGCTGGCCGTTTCGGGCCGGGCGAAGACTTCAACTCCTTCCCGTGCGACTTCCAGAACCTGTCGTTCTGCGGCTCGCAGGTGGGTAACTACGTCAACACCTGGTACAACTGGCCAATCAGCCAGTGGGCCTTGCGCATCAAGTACAACATCACGCCTGAGGTCTATGCCCAGGTCGGTGTGTACGAACAGAACCCGTCTAACCTCGAAACCGGCAACGGCTTCAAGCTCAGCGGTAGCGGCACCAAGGGCATGATCCTGCCGGTTGAACTGGTCTGGACTCCGACCGTCAACTCGCTGCCTGGCGAATACCGTGTCGGTTTCTACAAGAGCACGCCTAATGCCGACGACGTCTATGAAGGTGCCGACGGTCAGGCTCAGCCGATCTCCGGTGGCGCGTTCAAATCTCATGACAGCAAACATGGCTGGTGGATCGTGGCCCAGCAGCAGTTGACGTCGCACAATGGCGATGCCTCCCGTGGTCTGAGCATCTTTGCCAACGCTACCGTGCATGACAAGGAAACCAACTTCGTCGATAACTACCAGCAGATCGGCCTGACCTACAAAGGTCCGTTCGATTCGCGTCCAAAGGATGACATCGGTATCGGTATCGCCCGTATCCACGTCAACGACGATGTGCAGGACCGTGTTCGTCTGGCCAACCAGCTTAGTGGCATCAACGACTACGACAACCCGGGCTACCTGCCGGTACAGGACACCGAGTACAACTCGGAAATCTACTACGGCTTCCACGTCACCAACTGGCTGACCGTGCGTCCCAACCTGCAATACATCAAGCATCCTGGCGGCGTGAGCCAGGTCGACGATGCCATTGTTGCGGGTCTGAAAATTCAGTCGAAGTTCTGATTTCATAAACCGATCAAGGTCGTGTGTGCTTTGCGGGCAGCCTGGCTGCCCGTTTTTTTATGGTCATGAATTCTTTTATTTTCAGAGGTGCGATTGGCGATGTCCCTCACGAACGCGCAGATGCTTGAGCACCCCTTGCAACGCTTTTTCACATCCCGACGTGCCCGCCCGACTTTCGAGTGGGAGCGCTATCAGCTACGCGATGTGCTGGTGATCGATCATCCCCAGTGCCAGGCCGTGTTCAGCCGCCAGGGCGGGCAGTTATTGCATTTCCAGCCTCGGGGTCAGAAACCCTGGCTCTGGTGTGCTGCGCAATGGCCGCAGGTCGGCGCCATTCGTGGTGGCGTGCCGGTCTGCTGGCCCTGGTATGGCCGTCATCCCAGTGAAAGCGGCTGGCCTGCCCATGGCTGGGCGCGTCTGCTCAACTGGAAGCTGATCGACAGCGCTGAAAGCGAAGTGGGCGTGACCCTGCACTGGCAATTGCAGCTCTGGGACTGGCAGGTCGATCTGCATGCCGAGCTGGGGCAGGGCATGGAGCTGCGTTTGAGTACCCGGCATGAGGACAGCGAACCTTGTCATTTCAGTCATGGGCTACATGCCTACTGGCGCATCAGCGATGTGGCTGGCGTGGCGCTGGAGGGGCTCGATGGCGCGCAGGGCTATGACAAGCTGAACCGACAGGCGTGTCAGCAGGAAGGCGAGCTGCGGGTTGCTGGAGGTTGCCAGAGGGTCTTTGAGCACTCCGGCGCCTTGCAGCTTCAGGACCGGGCCTGGAAGCGGCGTTTGCACATCGATACCAGCGACAGCCCGAGCACCGTGGTCTGGCATCCTGGCAGCAGGCCGTTATTGGGCGTCTGTGGCAGCGAAGCCAGCGGATTCGTCCGTGTTGAAGCGACTTCATGTGAGAGCGAACACGGAAGCCTGGAGCCGGGAGAGCAGGCGCAGATCAGGTTGCAGGCCTGTCTGGCTTGATGGGCCTGTGCCACCGGATGTGGGAGGGGCCTTGGCCGCGACGGCAATTTGAAGTGCGCCCCAAAAGTTTTTTCTGAACTCACCGGCCCTGTCGCGAGCAAGCTCCCTCCCACATAGAGGCAGGATTGGGCTTAGCCCTGATCCTCTGCCGGATACCGGCTGTCATTCAGGCTTTCCTTGATCTTGCGCAGGTGTGGCTGGAAGTCCACGCCACGGCGCAGGGTCATGCCGGTGGCCAGCACGTCGAGGACGGTGAGCTGGATGATCCGCGACGTCATCGGCATGTAGATATCGGTGTCTTCTGGCAGCGGGATATTCAGGCTGACGGTGCTGGCCTTGGCCAGGGGAGAGCCGGCAGCGGTGAGGCCCAGTACCGAGGCGCCATTGGCCCGCGCAATGCGTGCCACTTCCACCAGTTCACGGGTGCGACCGGTGTAGGAAATGATCACGAATAACTCACCGGTATGCGCCACCGAGGCGATCATGCGCTGCATCAGCACGTCGGCATGGGCGGTGACCGCCAGGTTGAAGCGGAAGAACTTGTGCTGTGCGTCCAGCGCCACGGGGGCCGAGGCGCCCAGGCCGAAGAAATGGATCTGGCGGGCCTGGATCAGCATGTCCACCGACTTGCTGATCAGGTTCGGGTCCAGTTGCTGGCAGGCGCTGTCCAGTGACGCGATGGCGCTACCAAAAATCTTCTGAGTGTAGGCCTCGGGGTTGTCGTCGGCTTCCACGGCGCGGCTGACATAGGCCGCACCGCTGGCCAGGCTTTGCGCCAGTTGCAGTTTCAGCTCGGGATAACCGCTGACGTTGAACGAGCGGCAAAAGCGGTTGACCGTCGGCTCGCTGACCTTTGCCGCCTGGGCGAGGGCCGCGATGCTGAGCCGCGTAGCCATCTGCGGGTTGAGCAGGATCACCTCGGCGACCTTGCGTTCAGCCTTGTTCAGCTCTTCGAGCCGACCCTGGATCTGCTCCAGGAGATTTCTTGCGCGGTCCATTAAAAGTCCTTGTCGCGGCTGATTAACCAACGGTTTTGTATTAGCTCTTTAGCCTGTAGCAAAGGTGGCCTATCGTACTGGTGGCCTGTGTTGATCACCACTGGAATATGGTTTTAGACAAAATGTTGTGGTTATTACTACATTCGGCCTTGAGTAACGCCTTTAAAAAAGGTATTTGTAGCCTAACTTGATAAAAGAACCAACATTATGCCCTCGATTACGGTTGAACCGTGCACTTTTGCCTTGTTTGGCGCCTTGGGTGACCTGGCAGTGCGCAAGCTGTTCCCGGCTCTTTACCAACTCGACCGCGCCGGATTACTGCATGAAGACACCCGGATTCTTGCCCTGGCGCGTGAACCTGGCACCGAGCAGTCGCATCTGGCGTACATCGAAAAATCCATGCGCCGCTTCATTCCCGAGGCTGAACTGGAGACGGATAACGTTGAGCGTTTCAAGTCGCGCCTGAGCTATCTGCACGTGGACTTCCTCAAAGGCGAGGATTATGTCGCGCTGGCCGAGCGTGTCGGTAATGCTGAAACGCTTATTGCCTACTTCGCGACACCTGCATCGGTCTACGGCGCCATCTGCGAGAACCTGGCCTCGGTCGGTCTGGCCGATCGTACCCGTGCCGTGCTGGAAAAGCCCATCGGTCATGATCTGGCGTCCTCGCGACGGGTCAATGATGCCGTCGCGCAGTTCTTCCCGGAAAACCGCGTCTACCGGATCGACCACTATCTGGGCAAGGACACGGTGCAAAACCTCATTGCCCTGCGTTTCGCCAATAGCCTGTTCGAGACGCAGTGGAACCAGAATCATATCTCCCACGTTGAAATCACCGTGGCCGAGAAGGTTGGCATCGAAGGCCGCTGGGGCTATTTCGATCAGGCCGGCCAGTTGCGCGACATGATCCAGAACCACTTGCTGCAACTGCTCTGCCTGATCGCCATGGACCCGCCCAGCGACCTGTCGGCCGACAGCATCCGCGACGAGAAGGTCAAGGTGCTCAAGGCGCTGGCACCGTTCACGCCCGAGCGTCTGGCGACCCAGGTGGTGCGTGGGCAATACACCGCCGGTTACAGCGAAGGCAAATCGGTGCCCGGCTATCTGGAGGAAGAAAACTCCAATACCCAGAGCGACACCGAAACCTTTGTGGCCCTGCGCGCCGACATCCGCAACTGGCGCTGGTCGGGTACGCCGTTCTACCTGCGCACCGGCAAGCGCATGCCGCAGAAGCTGTCGCAGATCGTGATCCACTTCAAAGAGCCGCCGCACTACATCTTTGCGCCTGAACAGCGCTTGCAGATCAGCAACCGCCTGATTATCCGCCTGCAGCCCGATGAGGGCATTTCCCTGCAAGTGATGACCAAGGATCAGGGGCTGGATAAAGGCATGCAGTTGCGCAGCGGCCCGTTGCAATTGAATTTTTCCGACACCTATCGCAGCGCCCGGGTCCCGGATGCCTATGAGCGGTTGTTGCTGGAAGTGATGCGCGGCAATCAGAACCTGTTTGTTCGCAAAGATGAGATCGAGTATGCGTGGCAATGGTGCGATCAGTTGATCGCTGGCTGGAAGAAGGCAGGCGATGCGCCCAAGCCTTATGCCGCCGGTTCCTGGGGACCTATGAGCTCCATTGCCCTGATTACTCGTGACGGGAGGTCGTGGTATGGCGATATGTGATCTTGAGCTGCCAGCAGGGCTGGTGGCACGCGAATTCGATAGCCCGCAACAGTTGGCCAGTGCGCTGGCTGGCAATGTGGCCGAGCGCCTGAAAGCGGCTATCGCCGCCAATGGCGTGGCGACCCTGGTGGTGTCCGGTGGACGCAGCCCGGTGGCGTTTTTCCAGAGCCTGGCTGAGCAGCCTGTTGACTGGTCCAAAGTGGTCATCAGCCTGGCTGACGAGCGCTGGGTTCCTGTCGAGCATGCCGACAGCAATGCTGGCCTGTTGCAGCGCCACTTGCTGCAAGGCCCGGTGGCCGAGGCGAAGTTCATTGGCCTGTACACGCCGGCCGCGAGCCTGGAAGAAGCGGCTCTGGCAGCCGATGAGATTCTGGCGCAGTTGCCAGCCATTGATGTGCTGATCCTGGGGATGGGCGACGACGGGCACACCGCGTCCCTGTTCCCCGGCAGCCCGAACCTTGCCCAGGCACTGGACCTGAATGACGAGCGCCGCTGCCTGCCGATGCTGGCCCCCAGCGTGCCGCATCAGCGCCTGACCCTGACTCGCCGCCTGCTGGCTTCGGCGCGTCACCCGATTCTTTCCGTGTCCGGCCAGGCCAAGCTCGACACTTTGCGCACGGCGCTGGCGGGCGATGACATTGCTCAACTGCCGGTCCGTGCCTTCCTCAACTCAACACTTGAGATTTACTGGTGCCCATAAGCAAAGGAACCGTCGCCATGACAACGAACGAAAATAATCAGCCGCGAAACAGCATGGCGAACAAGATTGCCCAGATCGACGAACTCTGCGCCAAGGCCAGAATCCTGCCGGTCATTACCATTGCCCGCGACGAGGATGTCCTGCCGCTGGCCGATGCCCTGGCGGCCGGTGGCCTGACAGCCCTGGAAATCACCTTGCGTTCAGCGTTTGGCCTGAGTGCGATCCGTATCCTGCGCGAGCAGCGCCCCGAATTGTGCGTGGGCGCGGGCACCGTGCTGGATCGCAAGATGCTGGCCGATGCCGAAGCGGCTGGCTCGCAATTCATCGTGACGCCCGGCAGCACTCATGACCTGCTGCAAGCGGCGGTCGATAGCCCGCTGCCGATGCTGCCCGGTATCAGCAGTGCCTCGGAAATCATGATCGGTTATGCCCTGGGCTATCGCCGTTTCAAACTGTTCCCGGCTGAAATCAGCGGCGGCGTGGCGGCGATCAAGGCCTTGGGCGGCCCGTTCAACGAAGTGCGTTTCTGCCCGACTGGCGGCGTGAATGCCGAGAACCTCAAAAGCTACATCGCACAGCCTAACGTGATGTGCGTGGGCGGGACCTGGATGATCGATAACGCCTGGGTCAAGAATGGCGACTGGGGTCGCATTCAGGAAGCCACGGCAGAGGCGCTTGCGTTGTTTGGCTGAACACTTGGCCTCGGGCATCAGGCGCGAGGCCTTTAAAGAAGTTGTTGTTGGTTTGTATGGTTTTGCGGTGCCCCCTGGTCCGGGGCGCCGCTTTTTTTTGCCTGCGTATCAAGGCCGCCTCGCGAATGAATTCGCTCCTGCAGCGTCCGGGTAGGAGACTTCAGTCGCGAAGAGACTGGCGAGGCCTTGTCCGCAGCGGGTCCAGCAGCGCGCTCAGGCCGTTATGGTCGATTTCCTGCATCAGGGCCAGCAGCCCACCCAGCTCGCCCTGTGGGAAACCTTCACGAGCGAACCAGTTCAGGTAATGGCCCGGCAGGTCGGCAATCAGCCGGCCCTTGTATTTGCCGAACGGCATTTCACGGGTGACCAGCAGTTTTAGTTTTTCCGGGTTCATGTGTAAGCCATCAGTAACGTAATGCAAATGAGAACCTGCCTGCATTCTGCATGCAGGCAAAACGACAGTTCATGCAGAAAGAGCGGGTGATGTATTGGCTGGTTTTTCTAAGTCATTGAAAAATATCTATAAAAAATAATGAAAGAAGCTGGCATGGGCTCTGCAATCACTAAGGTCAGCAACATTACTTTTCCACACTGCCTAGTAAGGATATTGAAATGACCGACGTCAATAAAGAATCCATTGACCTGCTCAACGATCTGATCGAAACCAGCAAAGACGGTCAAAAGGGCTTTGAAACCAGCGCTGAGGATCTGAAAAACCCTTTGCTCAAGAACTTTTTCCAGACCCGTGCTACCGAGTGCGGTGTCGCTGTCAGCGAGTTGCAGGCTGAAGTCCGGGCGCTGGGTGGCAAGCCGGAAACCAGTTCCAGCGCTGCTGGCTCTCTGCACCGCGTCTGGGTTGACCTCAAGTCAGCGCTGACCGGCAAGAGCGACGAAGCCATTCTCAATGAAGTGGAGCGTGGCGAGGATCATGCTCTGGAAGCCTACAAGAAAGCCCTGCAAAAGGCTCAGGAGAAATCCTTGCCTACCAACGTGGTTGCCCTTGTGCGCAAGCAGCTTGATGGCACCCAGCGCAATCACGATCAGGTCAAGGCCTTGCGTGATCAGGTGCGTCGCGCTTCCTGATAGCGGTTTGCCGCAGGCTTGAAGAAAAACGCCAGCCAGTCTGGCGTTTTTTGCGTTCAGCTCCGGGCGAACAGCCTCTGTTCCACTCTGTTGCGTCCATTGTTCTTGGCCTGATACAGCGCCTTGTCGGCCAGCCCGAACAGGGCTTCGAGCTTATTGTCCTGCTGGACGATCTGTGATGCGACACCAATGCTGACCGTGATCGATTGTGTGTCGTCGGTAAACGGAGGAATGGATTCGACTGCCAGACGGATCGACTCAGCCAATACCATCGCGCCCTGCAGATCGGTTTCAGGCAGCACCACGACAAACTCCTCGCCACCATAGCGTGCGGCTATATCGCCAGGGCGACGGATATTGCGTGAAATGGTGTAGGCGACCTTGCGCAGTGCTTCATCTCCGCCTTGATGGCCATGACTTTCGTTGAAGGCCTTGAAATGGTCCACATCGATCATCAACAGCGACAGTGGCTTGCCGGAGCGCAGCGCTCGCGCCCATTCGATCTCCAGCGCATCATCGAGCTGACGCCGGTTTGCCAGCCCGGTCAGGCCATCGGTCGCGGCGAGGCTGGCCAGTTTGTCTTCAGCCATGTGGCGGCGGCGCAGTTCACGGCACAGCAGCAAGGTCAGCCAGACAATCCCGATGCACAGCACACCAGTGGCGCTGCCCACCAGCCAGGCATTGCGTCTCCAGACCGCATACACCTCTTCCTCGGCCTGACCGATCACAACAATCAGTTGTAAATCGCCGACACGGGAAAAGGTATAGAAGCGCATGGCCTTGAGCTGGGATGACATGGCGGTGAAGCTGCCGGTGCCTTCCTGCACGATACGCTTGAAGTTTTCCGAGGCGCTGTAATCCTTCCCCGTCAGGTCCTGGCCTTCAATATCTGGGTAGCGGACCAGCATGGTGCCCTGTGCCGTGATCAGGCTGATGCTGCTGCCTTTTTCCAGCACCTGGCTCTTGAACAGTTGCTTGAAGTAAATCAGCCGTATGACGCCACTGGCGACGCCTTCGAATTCGCCATTGGGGCCAGACATGCGACGGCTGAGGCTGATGCACCAATCCGGATTGCCCCAGCGTGTCTTGAACGGACCGCTTACGTGCAGGCCCTGGGACGGGTTTTTCAGGTGGCTCTGGAAATAGGCACGATCTGAAAAGTTATCGTTACGCGGCGTCACCGACAAAGAGTCCGCAATAATCTTTCCGGTTTTATCCAGCAGCACCATATCGCCCTTGAACGGCGCTATTGTGGAGCGATCAAACAGGACAAGCTGTCGCAGTTCCGGCGAAATGTCTGGCAGGTCCGGACGCTTCCACGACTTGAGGATGCCTTGTAATGAAGTGTCATACAGCTCGGCATTGCGCAGTACATCGGCATTGATCAATTGAACGATATTGGAGGCTGTACGGGCCGCTGACAATGTTGCGTCAGAACGCTCACGCGCCAGCAGGAACGCGACAATGAGCAGTATGGCCAGCATGGACAGCGAGCTTCCACAGATCAGCACGTTCTCGGAACGAGTCCATTTATATTTTGCAGATTGCACGGGCACAGGAGAATTCATCGCAGCCGTTGTATGTCCAAAACAGGGCGGTTCGGGCCGGGATATATATCACGCTCTTTATGAAAATATATGAATTAATTCAAGTAAGGACGGGTTTTTCGGGGGCAGCACAGTGAATAAGAATATTTCATTAGTGTGCTGTTTGTTGGCGTGGTTTTTATGACGCTGAGTTAGAGCGGTAAGTGGATTCCGAACGTATTGAAACCCTGCTCGCTTTTCACAAAGACGGTTCCGCCGTGCATCAGCGCAATGGCTTTGACGATCGCCAGCCCCAGGCCATGATTGGCGCCGCTGTTGCTGCGTGATGCATCTACCCGATAGAACCGCTCGAACAGCCGGGGCAGATGTTCTCCCGGTATTTGTGGGCCGGGGTTGGCGACGCCGATACTGACATGCCCGCTGCCTGGCTGAATGTCCACGCGAATCACTTCACCCGGCTCGGTATGTTGCACCGCATTGTGCAGCAGATTGATCAGGGCCCGGCGAAGATGGGATTTTTCGATAGGCACGCTGGCGTCACCTTGCACATCGACTTTGACCTGAGCGTCTTCAAGGATGAAATCCAGGTAATCGAGGGTAGTGGCGACTTCCTGAGCAAGAGAGGAGCAGGTCAGCTCAGTGACTTTACTGCCCTGATCGGCACTGGCCAGGAACAGCATGTCGTTGATGATCGAGCGCAGCCGCTCCAGTTCTTCAAGGTTCGATTGCAGCACCTCGAAATAATGCTCGGCCGAGCGACCGCGAGTCAGTGCTACCTGAGTCTGGCCGATGAGGTTGGTCAGCGGTGAGCGCAGTTCATGGGCCACATCGGCGTTGAAAGACTCAAGCCGCGAATAGGCCTGTTCGACACGCTCCAGCGTCGAATTGAAAGAGGTGACGAACTGTTCCAGCTCTGGAGGCAATGGCGACATTTGCAGGCGACCGGACAAATGCGGCGGTGACAGTTTCTGGGCCTCCCACGAAAGGCTGGCCAGCGGTCGCAAGCCAATGCGCGCCACCCAGTAGCCCAGCACTGAAGCCAGGGCAATCCCGACGACTGCCAGGCTGATCAGCGCAATCAGCAGCGAGTGCTGTGTATGCCAGAACGTTTCCGTGTCGATGGCTGTCATGAAGCGCAGCGTGGGGCGCTGGTCCTTGGCCGGAAACTCGCTGACCAGTACCTTGAAAGGATACGGGTGATCGGCCAGTTTCAGGTCGCGCATGCCCAGTGGACCGTGGGCAAAATTGCGGATCTCGGCGCTCGGGCGACCATACTCATAGACCGGATCGTCGCTGACGACCCAGAAGCGGATACGCTTGTCTTCTTCGCTCAGCAAGGTGAGCTTGTTCTTGATCTTGCCCCAGTGCTCGGGGTTGCCGAAGCGACTGACTGCCGACTCCAGCACACTGTAGCGCGCATCCACTTCGGCTTTGGGCAGCAGGTCCAGGCTCTTGTCGACTTGCAGGTACAAGGCCCAGCCGATCAGCAGAAACACCCCGAAGGCGACCAGCGCGAACAGGCTGCTCAGGCGCAAGGCGATGGAGTCAGTCCGCACCACGGTTCTCCAGCACGTAGCCCATGCCGCGAATGGTGTGCAGCAGTTTCTGTTCGTGTGGGCCGTCCAGCTTGGCGCGCAGACGCTTGATCGCGACTTCCACGACATTGGCGTCGCTGTCGAAATTGATGTCCCAGACCATCTCGGCAATGGCGGTCTTGGACAGAATCTCGCCCTGACGTCGGGCCAGCACGCTGAGCAGCGAGAACTCCTTGGCTGTCAGTTCCAGGCGTACGCCGGAGCGCGTGGCCTTGCGGCTGATCAGGTCGATCCACAGGTCGGCGATGCTGATCTGCACCGGTTCATGGCCGCCGCTGCGCCGGGTCAGCGCTTGCAGGCGTGCGACCAGTTCCAGGAAGGAAAACGGTTTGCCCAGATAATCGTCTGCACCTTCGCGCAGGCCGCGAATCCGGTCATCGACCTGCTCGCGTGCGGTCAGCATGATCACGGGTGTCTGCTTCTTTGCCCGCAATGCGCGCAGCACGCCAAAGCCATCAAGGCCTGGCAGCATGACATCGAGGATGATGACTTCGTATTCGTTTTCCAGGGCATGGTGCAGCCCTTCGATACCGTCCCGGGCCAGATCCACGGTATAGCCTTGTTCGGTCAGGCCGCGATGCAGGTAATCCGCTGTTTTCTCTTCGTCTTCGATAATCAGCACGCGCATGGGACGACTCTCACTTGTGGATGGCCAGCGCTGGCGCAGGCTCTGGCTGGCGGCGATGGAACAGCCGCTCCAGTTGCAGATAGATGACCGGCGTGGTGAACAGCGTCAGCATCTGGCTGACCAGCAGGCCGCCGACCACTGCAATCCCCAGTGGCTGGCGCAGTTCGGCACCGACCCCGAAGCCGAGCATCAACGGCAGCGCGCCGAGCAGGGCGGCGAGGGTGGTCATGATAATCGGACGAAAGCGTGTCATGCAGGCTTCATAGATTGCTTCCCGTGGCGTCAGACCTTGTTCACGCTGGGCTTCAAGTGCGAAGTCCACCAGCAGGATGCCGTTTTTCTTGACGATGCCGATCAGCAGCACCACACCGATCAGCGCCATGATCGAGAAGTCCTGGCCCATCATCCACAGCAACAACAGCGCGCCGATGCCCGCCGAGGGCAGGGTGGAAATGATGGTCAGCGGGTGGACGAAACTCTCGTAAAGCACACCCAGAATGATATACACCGCCACCAGCGCCGCCAGAATCAGCCATGGCTGGTTGGCCAGTGAACTCTGGAATGCCTGGGCTGCGCCCTGGAAGTTGCCGATGATCGCCGCCGGCATGGCGATTTCTTTCTTGGCTTCATCCAGCATGCGTACTGCATCGCCCAACGCCACGCCCGAGGCCAGGTTGAAGGACAGGTTGGCGGCCGGGAACATGCCGTCATGGCTGATGGACAGCGGCCCCATGGTCGGCGCACTGACCTTGGCCAGTGCCGACAGCGGCACCATCTCGTTGGTCAACGGCGAGCGCAGGTAGAAGTAGTTCAGGCTCTCGGCCTTGCCGCGCTGTTGTGCGTCCAGCTCCAGCACGACCTTGTACTGGTTGACCTCGGTCTGGAATTCACTGATCTGCCGCTGGCCGAAGGCGTCGTAGAGCGCCTGATCGACATCGGCGGTGGTCAGCCCGAAACGCGAGGCGGCGCTGCGGTCGATTTCGATATGGGTCACGCTGCCGCCCAGTTGCAGGTCGTTGGACAGGTCGCGGAATGCCGGATTGCTGCGCAGTTTTTCGGTCAGGCGCTGGGTCCAGGTATTGAGCAGGTCGCCATCGTTGCTCTTGAGCACATATTGATACTGGCTACGGCTGGGGCCGGAACTGAGGTTGATGTCCTGGCCGGCGCGCAGGTAAAGAACGATGCCGGGGACCTTGGCCAGTTTCGGACGCAGGCGGTCGATGAACTCATTGACCGACACATCGCGCTGGGCTCGGGGCTTGAGAGAAATCCAGAAGCGGCCGTTGGCGATGGTCTGGTTGTTGCCGCTGACCCCGACCGAATGCGAGAACGCCAGCACCGCCGGGTCGGCCCCGACGATCTTTGCCAGCTCCAGGTGTTTTTTCACCATGTCCGGATAGGAAATATCGGCTGCGGCTTCGGTGGTCCCCAGAGCGAATGCGGTGTCCTGGACCGGGAAGAAACCCTTGGGAATGACCACATAACCGACAACCGCGAGGACCAGCGTCAGGCCGAAGACCCCGAGCGTCAGACGCTGGTGAGCCAGAGCCTTGCGCAAGCCGCGCTCATAGAGCGCCAGCAGCCGCTCGCCAAAGCCCGGTTTCTGATGCTGGCTGTGCTTGGGGGCGCGCATGAACATGGCGGCGAGCGTTGGAGCCAGTGTCAGGGAAACCACGACGGAAATCAGAATGGTCGCCGTGGCTGTCAGGGCGAACTCCTTGAACAGTCGCCCGACCACGCCGCCCATGAACAACAGCGGAATGAAGGCAGCCACCAGAGAGAAACTGATCGATACCACCGTGAAGCCGATTTCCCCCGAGCCCTTGATCGCCGCCTCACGCATGCCTTGGCCTGCTTCAAGATGGCGATGGATGTTTTCCACCACGACAATCGCATCGTCCACCACGAAGCCGACGGCCACCACAATCGCAACCAGCGTCAGGTTATTCAGGCTGAAGCCCATGACGTACATCATCGCAAAGCTGGCAACCAGCGACACGCCCAGTACGCTGCTGACGATCAGCGTGGCCGACAGCTGGCGCAGGAACAGTGCCATGACTGCGATCACCAGCAACACGGCGATCAGCAGGGTCAGCTCGACTTCATGCAGCGAGGCGCGGATGGTGCGGGTCCGGTCGTTGAGGACCGAGACGTCTACTGACGCGGGCAGCATTTCCTGCAAGCGTGGCAGTTCGCGTTGAATGCGGTCCACGGTATCCACAATGTTGGCGCCGGGCTGGCGGAAAATCGCGATGTTGACGCCCTGCTGGTCGCCGGACCAGGTCTTGACGTAAGCGTTTTCCGAACCGTTGATGACTCTCGCCACATCCTTGAGGTGGACGGGGGCGCCGTCCTTGTAGGAAACGATCAACTGCGCGTAGTCCTGCGGCTTGAACAACTGATCGTTGGAGGACAGCGTGGAAATACTGTCCTTGCCATACAAGGCACCTTTGGCCAGGTTCAGGCTGGTCTGTTGCACGGACTGGCGTATATCCGCCAGGGTCAGGCCCAGTGCGGCGAGTTTTTCCGGTGCAGCCTGGATACGGATCGCCGGGCGTTGCTGACCGGCGATGGCAACTTGTCCCACGCCTTCTATCTGGCTGAGCTGGCGGGCCAGAAGGGTTTCGGTGATGTCACTCAGTTCGGTGCCGGGCATCAGGTTGGAGCTGACACTCAGGATCAGCACCGGGCTGTCGGCCGGGTTGACCTTGCGCCAGGTCGGCAGGTTCGGCAGGTCGGCGGGCAAGCGGCCAGCGGCCGTATTGATGGCGGCCTGGACCTCCTGGGCGGCGGTATCGATGCTTTTGTTGAGTGTGAATTGCAGCGTCAGGTTGGTCGACCCCAGCGCACTGCTGGAGGTCATTTGTGTCATGCCCGGTATCGCGCTGAACTGCACTTCAAGGGGCGTGGCGACCGAAGAAGCCATGGTTTCCGGGCTGGCGCCGGGAAGCTGCGCGTTGACCTGGATCGTCGGAAATTCCGCTTCGGGCAGCGGGGCAATGGGCAGGCGCGGGAAGGCGATGACACCCAGCAGCACCAGAGCGAACGTCAGCAGTAGAGTGGCGACCGGATGATCGATGCACCAGGCCGAAATGGAACCCTGGCCCTTCATTTAGCACTCCCCACTTTGAGCAGGGGAGGCTGAGGCGACTCATTCACGACTTCGATCCGCACGCCCGGCTTGAGTCGGGATTGACCGTCGCTGACCAGTACATCACCGGCACTTGGCCCGCTGATCAGAGTCAGGTCGCTATCCTGATAAAGCACGGTGACGGGCACGACTTCGACTTTCTGTTCGCTCGTCACCCTGTAGACATAATGCTGATCGATACCGCGCTGCACGACTTGAGGCGGAACCTTGAGCGAGTTGCGTTCGATGCCGGTCTGGATTTTTACCGTGACCAGTTGCCCGGGCCAGAGTTTTTCCTCGGCGTTGTCGAACTGTGCCTTGGCGCGAATGGTGCCGGTGGTGGCCGAGACCTGGTTATCGATCAAGGCCAGTTTGCCTTCACCCAGCAGCGTGCCGTTGGCGCCATCGCCCAGATAAGCCTTGACCGTCGCCGAGGTGGTGTTCGCGGTCAGGCTCTGCAAAGTGGGCAGCATCTGTTGCGGCAGGGAGAACTCGACCGCTACCGGGTTTATCTGGGTAACGGAAAACATTCCGGCGGTATCGCTGACGCGCAGGAAGTTGCCTTCATCCACATTGCGAATCCCGACCCGGCCTGTCACTGGCGAGCGAATCTGAGTGTGGGAAAGCTGGACCTGTGCGGCATTGATCGTTGCCTGATTACCCAGCACGGTGGCACTGAGCTGGCGAACCAGGGCCTGTTGCTGATCGAAGGTCTGCCTGGAAATGCCATTGTCGTCAGTGAGCTGGCGGTAGCGCTTGAGGTCCACTTGCGCCACATCCAGTTGCGCCTGGCTCTGGGCCAGTTGTGCCTTGGCCTGTTCGAGTGCCGCACGAATCGAGCGATCATCCAGGGTTGCCAGCAGGTCGCCGGCCTTGACCGATTGCCCTTCCTTGACCAGCAGGCGGGTGAGGATGCCGTCTACCTGCGGGCGAATCACTACGCTTTGCAAGGACAGCACCGAACCTATTCCGGTTACGAAGCGCGGTACGTCTTCGGCACTGACACTGATCACTTTGACCGGCACGGCGACCGGGGTGCTTATCTTGGCAGCAGCAGGGCGAGTCAGGTTCCAGGCGGCAATCGCGGCAAGCGTTGCAAGGGTGGCCACAATAATGACGATTCTGGTCTGTTTACGCATGTGAAGGAGGCGCCGGGAGGGTCAAGTGAGAAACCGCAATGTCAGGTGTTCCTTATAACGGGTAAATCCGGTCAGTAGAATGACTTTTAGCTGTCAGAAATGTCAGCAAGCGTCATGTGAAAGGCACAGCATCAAGAAAAGCCCGCTTCGGGCGATATCTGGTTTATAGGTTGAACTGGAAAACGCTTGAATCGCTCATGGTGCGTGTGCGGAAAGTTATTGCAGATACGGTGCAGGCATTTCGCACTTCTATGAGAAAAGTCCTACGTGTGCGTGTGATTTTTCTGGCGGTTAATCCTTTCGTCGACTTAACTGAAATCTGTCAGATGATCAAACGGAGTGTTGCCATGAAGAGCGAGGCGTCGGTTTGTAGATGTTTTCTGGAAGCTCTGTCCAAAGCTCGAAGAGTGGCTGCCGCGATGGTTATTCCCGGGCTGTTCCTGGCTGTTCCTGTAACGGTGCAGGCGGAGGCGCTGAGGTTTCACGGCAAAGTTGTCAATACCGGCTGTGATATCGTGCAGGCCTCTGCTGTCGGGCCTGGCAATGATGTCCGGTATGTCCAGGTTTCCGGTATCACGTTCCAGATGAGTACCTCGCGCAATGCATGCAGCGATAAAGCCATTCCGTTCAGCACGCAGTACCAAGTGTTGTCATCCACTTCATTGCAGGCAACCCTACAGAATCAGAGTAAAAACCAGACAGGGTTGTTAATAATTACCTACCAGTAACTATTTCCCTTCTCTCCAACCGTCACGTTTGCCAATGTGACGGTTTTTTTATGCCTGAAAAACAGAAAAGTGTTTTTATCCAAATGCAATCTTTGGTTGACTCTTTTAGTGGGTTTTTCTGCGACATCCTTGAATTATATGGCGTGTAGGCTGTTTTTTACTTTTCCTACAGAAAAGTACTTCACGTTAAATCTTTTTATCTCGCGTTTCAAAGTCATTGGCCTGACAGCGGCGAAAAAGTCCGGGACCTATAGTGCTCGCCGTCCGATAGTGGGCACACACGAAATAACACAAGGAATGTCGTTGGTATGAAAAAGTTTTCTCTCACGTTGGCTGTAATGGGTGTACTGGGTTTGGGTACCGCAAACATGGCTAATGCGGCCAACAACGGTAAGTTGATATTCAATGGAACATTGACCAATATTTCCTGTGATGTTGCTCCGGGTACCGGTGTCAGCCCTGGCACCAACCCTGGTGAGATCAATGTCGATCTTGGAAATGTTTCGTTTTCCGATATCGGTCTTTCGAGTGAAAGCAAGCTTGAAACGGCGATGCCCATTCAGTTGCTGGTCAACTGCAGCGCGGGTGCCGATCAATACAACATGGTGAAGATGCGCTTTACCGCCCGTAATGGCAGTGGTCTGGATAACAATGATTCAAAACTGTTGCGCACTACCGGTGCAGCGGACGGTGTCGGCATTGGTTTGCTTAACGCATCCAATGTACTTATGGATCTGAGCGGTAACGAAACTATCGACAACACCCTGATCAAGGACGGCGCGGGTGGTGCGACGGCAGAAATCAACTTCGGTGCTGTCTATGTCCTCAATGGCACGCCAACCAATCCGGGTAATGCCGATGGTTTCATGCCTTTCGTGCTGGACTACGAGTGATGAAACGGCAGGGTGAGCGTTGCTCGCCCTGCCTCATGCCGAACTCAAAGCGAATGCTCCCATGTCTTTTACCTATTTTCGCTCTGCCGTACTTCTTGCGGTGGGGTTATGGATGTCCGTCGTCGAGGCGGGCATTGTGCTCAACACTACACGGGTCGTTTATCAGGGCGGTGACAAGGAAGCCAGTTTTGGCGTACACAACAGCGGCGGAGGGGAGATTCTCCTGCAATCCTGGCTTGAGGCTCCGGCTACGGAGTCCGTTGCGGCCAATGCCGTGGCTGCAAAACTGCCTTTTGTCGTGACGCCGACCCTTGCCCGGATGGCCGGTGGCAGCAAGCAATTGCTGCGTATCATCTATGCCGGTTCCGGTTTGCCGCAAGACCGCGAATCAGTGCTCTGGCTCAATGTGCAGGAGATTCCCCAGACGGCATCGGAAAACACATTGCAGATCGCGATACGCCAGCGCATCAAGGTTTTCTTCCGGCCCCAGGGCCTGCCGGGCGACCCGACGGTTGCCCCGGAGACGTTGCGCTGGCGGCTACTCAAGGGGGATATCCTGGAGGTGGAAAATCCGGGTCCTTACCATGTATCGATGCTCAAACTGTCCACCCGCCAGGGCGGCAAGGAACTGGCCAGCCTTGAAAGCCAGATGCTTTCGCCGGGCCAGAGCCTGCGTCTGACGTTGATGCACAGGTCCGCTGGCGGGCCAGTGTCGCTAAGTTTTATCAGCATCAACGACTTCGGTGGGCAAGTTCCTTATCAAGCGACCTTGAAGGGGGAACAAATCACTCTGGCCAGTAAAGCCCGATAGCGATAACTCTCCCAATATTAGCCTGGACGCTTTTATTGATTCTTAACCCTTTGAGTCCTGACGATAACAGTGGCTCGGTAGCCGTGCATCTGCGTGAAAGGATTCCGCTGCACGTTAAATCTGCGAAGTAGAGTGAAAACAGCTAATGGAATGGCACAACCAGAACAACAAGAAAGTCATGTCGGGCTTTGACCTTTATGACACAGCACACTGGATGAACTGCAATACCCGAAGGTCATTGCGGCGTTGTCGGCTGGCAATGGTGGGGATGAGTTTATGCATGACCGCGCTCACCAGCGCATCGGCGGACACGCGAAGTGTCCAGGCCGTCAAGTTCAATACCGCTTTCATTCAAGGCAGTGACCAGCCTCCTGATCTTCAGGAGTTTCTGCGCGCCAACAGCGTATTACCCGGTACTTATCGGGTGGATGTGTATGTCAACCGGGCATTGAGCGGCCGCCGGGATATTACGTTCATTCCTGACAGCCAGTCAGGTCTGATCGAGCCCTGCCTGAGCCCGGATATGCTTCAGAACTTCGGGCTGGACCCAAAGTATCTGACGGGCGCTGCGCAGCAAGAGTGTTTCGATCTGGCAGCCAGTATTGAATTTGCCCGCGTCGATTATCGCCCCGATGCCTTGCGGCTCGATATCAGTGTTCCCCAGGCTGTCATGGCGCGCAGCAGGCGAGGCTATGTGTCGCCGGAGCTTTGGGACCAAGGCGAAACGGCAGGCTTCGTCAATTACAACTTCAATGGCGCAAGGCGCCGTCAACGCGGGCTGCAAACGGATCAGTATTATCTGGGGCTGCGCAATGGATTCAACATCGGTGCCTGGCGATTGCGCAATGAGTCTTCGCTGGTCCATGGCGATAATCAGTCCTATCGTTTTCGCAGCAACCGCACTTTCGCCCAGCGCGATATCACGGCTCTCAAGAGCCAGTTGACCCTGGGTGAAACCTTCACCGATTCCCAGGTCTTCGACAGTGTGCCTTTCAAGGGCGCTGCGATGGCGTCTGACGATGGAATGCTGTCCGACAGCGAGCGCACTTATGCGCCCGTGATTCGTGGCACCGCCGAAACCAATGCCACGGTCGAGGTTCGGCAAAACGGTTTCATGCTTTACAGCGGCAACGTCTCGCCGGGGCCGTTCGAGATCACCGACATCTATCCCAGCGGTTCCAATGGCGATCTGTTGGTGACCATTATCGAGGCTGATGGCCGGCGGCGTACTTTCACTCAGGCGTATGCATCCTTGCCGATCATGGTGCCTGCCGGTTCGTTTCGCTACAGCCTCGCCGCAGGGCAGGTGGACAGCAATGACGATCATCAGGCCTCGCCCGACTTCACCAGTGCTGCCGTGATATATGGCCTTTCCGAGCGGGTCACCGGCTTTGGTGGTCTGCAACTGGCCGAAGACTACAACGCCGCCAATGTCGGGGCCGGGGTCAATACCGGGCTGGGGGCGGTCTCTCTCGATATCACCCATTCGATCAGCGAGTTGAAGGAGCAGACCCGTAGCGGCCAGAGCATACGGGTACGTTATGCCAATACGCTGGATGTGACCAACACCACACTGGCTGTGGCTGGCTATCGCTATTCGACCGAGCAGTATCGAACCCTCAACCAGCATGTCAGTGAAACGGACGAGCGGCCTGCCCTGATTCCAAACGGGCGAGCGAGGGACCGGCTGGAGCTTAACGTCACTCAGGTATTGCCGAGCCAGACGGGCTCGCTGAGCCTGACCGCTTCCGAGCAGCGTTACTGGAACCTGCCCGGCAAGACCCGGCAGCTTTATCTGTCCTACAACGCCGTCTGGCGCACCTTGAATTACAGCCTGTCCCTCGAACGCAACCAGGAGTCCGGTACTGACAGGAGGGGAGAAACCGATAACCGCATTGCCCTGAGCATGACCTTGCCACTGGGCGACAAGCCGGGGTCTTCGCGTCTCTCGTTCAATGCCGTGCGTGATGACTCCGGCGAATACTCCATGCAGACCGGGCTCAACGGTCAGGTGCTGGATCATCGTGACCTGTTCTATTCCGTCCAGGCCGGTCATGACAGCAGCTCGGGCAGTTTTGGTGCCGGCAAACTCAATGTCACGACGCCTTTCGGTCGTTTCGAGACGGGCTACAGCCAGGGGCGAGACTATGACGCCTTGACCCTGGCCGCGTCCGGTTCATTGGTGGCCCATGGTGCAGGGATCAACCTGGGTCAGCCGCTGGGGGAAACCTTCGCGCTGGTGCAGGTGCCTGATGTCGGTGGTGCAAAGCTGAAGTCCTACAACAATGTGGAAACTTCGGACAATGGCTTTGCGGTCCTGCCTTATGCCCAGCCTTATCGTTCCAACTGGGTTTCGCTGGACACCCGTCAACTGGGTGCCGATATCGATCTGGATAACGCGATCACCCAGATCGTGCCGCGTCGTGGCGCAATACCATTGGTGGTTTTCAAGGCCTCGCAAGGTCGGCGTGTGCAGTTCGAGCTGGTACGTGCCGATGCCACGCAGATTCCACTGGGCGCCACGGTCGAAGACGAACAGGGTAAAACCCTTGCCGTTGTCGATCCGAGCAGTCAGGCATTGGTGCTTAGCGAGAAGGACAGCGGCGTGTTGCGCGTGCAGTGGTCCGGGCAAGGTTGCCGGGCTCCGTTCACTTTGCCACCCAAAGACCCCAGGCATGCGTATGAACGGCTCAAGGTGGTTTGCCAATGAGTCGGGCATTTCGTAACGGGCTGGTTGTGTTGCTCTGCTGGGCGTGCAGCAGTGTGCAGGCGGCAGTGTCGCTGGCGGGCACCCGACTGATTTTTGATGGTGCCTTCCGGGAAGCCACTATCCAGGCCAGCAACCCAGGTGAGCATGAGGTGCTGGTTCAGGCCTGGCTGAGCGCTCCGCAGGACAGCGATGAAACCCCAAGGGAGCAGCGCACTGTTCTGCCATTTGCCATCACCCCGCATTTTTTCCATCTGCCATCGGCTGGAAAGCAGGAGCTGCGGGTGCTGTATCAGGGCGCAGGCATGCCTGAGGACCGTGAGTCCCTGTTGCACCTGTATGTTCTGGAGGTGCCCAGGCGTCGTGAGGGCAGCAACCAGCTCAATATTGCTGTGCGTCAGCGTATCAACGTGTTCTATCGGCCTCCCGGTTTGCAGGGCGATCCGGCTGAAACCGCACAGCGCCTGAGCTGGAATCTGGCTGATGAAGAGGTGCAGGTCCGCAATCCCACGCCTTACCACGTCACGTTGCAAACCGTGAGGCTCGGTGACCTTCTGCTCAGTGATTATCTGTTGCTGGAGCCGGGGGCTCGCCTTGAACTGCCAGTGCCTCGACGCATCCAGCCGCAGATATTTTCATTCAAGGCGCTGACCGACTACGGCGCTCAGCGCGCCTATTGCACGCGGTTGAACGGGCGGATGCCCTTCACGCCCGACTCCATCAAACTTCAAGAAGAATGCTGACATGACCTGTTTCCCTGCCAATCGCTGGTTGAAAACCCTCGTTCTTTCAGTGGCACTGAGCCCGGCCACCGGTTTTGCTCTGGTGTGCAAGACACAGGGGACGGGTGAGTCCGCCATTCATGGTGACTTGAGCAGCACGGTCGCCATACCTGCCTCGGTCCCCGATGGGGACGTGGTATGGCGTTCCGAGCGGCTGAACATTCAGGTCGAATGCGCTCGGGAAGGGCAGCAGTCCGTGCAGCAGGAAGTCTTCATCTACCTCAACCCGGACAATCGGGTGATCGGCCAGGGTATTCGGGCCGGTTTGACCCTCGATGGCGTGGACTACCTGCAAACCAGCGGGCGTATCAGTACCCGGCAGTACGTGCCGGTGTGCCATGAAGGGGATTCCAATATCGGCGCTTGTCCCAAGGTGCGTTTCAATATGGCGTTTTCGGTGTTCGTGCAAAAGCATGGGCCGACTCCGCCTTCGGGAGTGGCCAGCGACCTGCTGGATTACCGGATGTTCCAGCTTGACGATGCCGCTGGCCTGGACCCGGTGCCGGGCCGCAGCCTGAGTTATGTCATCAACAACCTGTCGGGTTTGCGTTTCATTGCCTGTGAGGCCCAGTTGCAGGTCTTGCCCGAAACACTGGAGTTCGGTTCGCTGGGCATTCAGCGTGTAGAGGTCGGGAAGGTTTTTGCCAGGCGTCCGTTTTCGCTCCTGGCCAACCGCAGCTGTGAATCACCGTTCAGTCTCAATGCGCGTTTCAGGCCCGTGACGGGACGCCTGTCCGGCGATGTTCTGGTGCCGGGCAACAACAATTCATTGGGCATTCGCATCGTGAGCGAACGGACTAATGCGCCACTGCGTTATAACGAGCTGTTTCATCTGGCCGATCTGCTGGGTGAAAACCAGACGGCGAGGGTGGACTTCAATGCCGAGCTGCTTTGGCAGACTACCCGACCCAAGGCCGGGCCGTTCGAGGCAGAGGTCATGGTGGATCTGTTCTACAAATGATGACGACGCACGGCTGATGTCTGGCCGGGCAAGCGCTCAGCGATTGAGGTATGCTGCGCGCCCACGGGCATGTGCCCGGCCATTTCGACTTTTGGTGTCGCCATGACAACCCCTGAACAAACACCAGCTCCAGAAGCCGTCACCGACTCAGTGCCGGAGACTGACAAGAAACCCGCGATTGCACCGTTCAGCTTTCCGTTCAAGCCTTCTGAATTCGCTCAAGCCAAGAAAGATCAGGCCTGGTATCAGAAAGCGGGCAAATCTTCGCACCACAAGACTCCCGGCGCTGCGCCTGCCGGAACCCGTCGTTCGATGGGCAAGCGCTGATTCGGGCGGCCTGCGTTCAGGCTGCCTGCACTCAGGTGGCTTGCAGGGGAATGAACATATAGGACAGCGGGTCGCGGGTTGTCACTTCGGCACCTGCCAGGCTCAGCGTGCTGATGACCTCTTGCCCGGCCACGTGAAATTCCCAGCCTGTATCACCCGCAACCAGCTCTGTGCCGTGGGTGACCTGTTCGATGGCGGCTGCAAAAGCCTGCATGTCCGGCAGGTAAGCCACAAACCCGTTGCCCTTGAGCGCCGTGGTGCGAATGCCCAATAGCTGGCAGATCGACTGTTTGGTAGCGATTTCATCCCTGTCGGCCTGACGTGATTGCTCGATCAGCGCCATCAGTTGGGTATCGACCAGCTTGTTGCCAACGATCAAGTCCGGACCCTGCTCCCAGGATTCCGGCGGGCAGTCCTTGGCTTCGGGGCGCAGCGGAATGTGCGGGTTGATCTCCATCGGATAGATACGGCACACCAGCGGGCGGCGTTCGTAGATGCGGCAGAGGTTTTCTGCGTCAAGATTCCGGCAACGACCGACGTTGTAAGCGGCAAAGGTGATCGCCACATAGGCTTGTGCAGAACCGCTGTTCACCACTGTCGAGCGGCGTGTGGCGTGGGTCAGTTGTGCTTCGGGCACACCGTAGCCATTACTCAGGAACGCCTCGGTCAGAATGATCACCGAACCGCCGTCAGCCGCCCATTGCGTGGCTTCGACCAGGGTCAGGGGAACATGGTGATCGGTGCAGCAGCCACCGCAACCTACGCAGGAAAACTGAGTGTTCATTGTTTCGGTAACCCGTTCAGAGTAGCTGCCGCGACTGCCAGCGAGTTGCTGTCATTCGCGGCCTGGACAGGTTGCAAAGCAAATTGTGCGCCAGCGCTGCTTCACTTGAGGGGGAGGCTGTCCCATTCGGTCACGCTGGCTTGCCGGTTTTTACGGCTGTACAGGCACAGCTCGGTGCCCTTGCGGTTGTTCATGTGTTTTTGGGGGTAGCGTCCTTGCAGGAGCAGGGCGCTGTAGCCAACCCGGTCATCGAACTGTGCGCTGGTGCCGACGGGTTTACTGCCCTTGAGCTGGCTGGCCTTGAGGCAGGCGTCGAGCATGGCCTTGTCCAGAGCATCCCATGCTTGCGGGGTGGCCGCATTGGCCTGGCAGGCGAGAGCCGAGAGGATTATCGGCAGTGCGAGGAATGGTTTCATGATCGACCTCCAGGGGCAGTGCTTCGGGCCTGGATTATGGCAGATCACTCCTGTTCGATTGCTGAGCGTCGGATGTAGGACATATCTGATTTTTCATACAGTCGCCGGGCCGATAGGTTGTTCTCCATCACCAACAGGTCGACACACGCTTCGCCGCGTTGGCGCAAGTGCCCGAACAGATGAGTCAGCAGCGCCATCGCGACGCCTTTGCGGCGAGCCCGTGGGTGAACCACAAGATCCTTGATGAAGGCGCTGGTCCAGCAGGTAATCACACCGACCGGTCCTTGATCGTCCTGAGCGACGAAACACAGGTCGGTGTCGAACTCGGGGTCATGCTCGAAAGCCATTAGCCAGTGGCGATAGTCCGGCACGCTTCCGCTGCCACCCCGATAACCCAGGGTCAGCAGGCAATGGATGTCCGGGGCTTGATCAAGCGTAAAGGGCAGGGGGCGCACAGGCGCGGGCCAATGCTGCAAAGGCACTGGCTGCCCGAGATCCCGACGCATCAGCCAGCAATGTCGGGCTGATGCGTCGGTACTGGATGGGCCTGCTGGACGTGGCGGGTTGCGGGTCAGATATCCTGAGCCACGACCGAGTGTGCCGCCGTGATCAGACATTTGGTCAACTCGGGGGACGAGAACTTGGTCAGTACCGCATTGGCGCCTGCCAACTGAGCCTTTTCGCCATTCATCGCGCTGTCCAGAGAAGTGTGCAGCAGGATGTACAGCTTCTGGAAGTCCGGGGTTTCGCGAAGGGTCCGGGTCAGGGCATAGCCATCCATTTCGGACATTTCGATGTCTGAAACCACGATGTTGATTTGCGCCGGGGTGCCTTGCAGTTCAAGCAAGACATCGATGGCTTCCTTGGCGCTACGGGCTGTGTGGCACTCCAGACCAAGATTGCGCAAGGTGATGATCGATTGCTGCAGGGCGACCTGGCTGTCGTCGACGACCAGAATCCGGGCCTGGGACAGAACCATGACGTCTTCGGCAGGCAACTCGTCGGACTGGACAACGATTTGTGCCGGAGCGATGCCGTGAATCACTTTTTCGATATCCAGCACTTGTACCAGGACGCCATCGACCTGGGTCACGCCGGTGATGAACGAGCGGCCGCTCGAACCGAAAGGCGGAGGACGGATATCGGTGGTCAGGCAATGGACAATCTTGCTCACCGCCTGCACATGCAGACCCTGCTTGGAGCGGCTTACGTCGGTGACGATCAGGCACCCGCCATCGGGATCGGCCAGCGGACGCTCGCCAATGGCACGGCTGAGATCGATCACCGACAGAGAGGCACCGCGCAGTGTCGCAACACCTTTGACGTGCGGATGGGACTCGGGCAGGTGAGTCAGGGGCGGGCAGGGGATGATTTCACTGACCTTGAGCAAGTTGATCGCCATCAGCTTGCCGCTGCGTAAAGTGAACAGCAGCAGCGAAAGTGAATCTGCTCGGACGTTGGTGGGTGACATAAAAACCTTCTGGCTATAGGTGTTCGTCGCTACAGGGCGCAAAACAACTTTCAGTGACAGGTTATCGACATGCGACAGGCTGGCTTTAGGCTAACTGGCCGCAGCGTTGAAGGCCTGTGTGTTCAGTCACTCTTCTTGAAAAGTGATTTTCACTTCGTGCAGGATTGTTTTCGGCCGCAAGAGCCGGGGCCGCAATACTGGCAGTTTGATTTGTTTGACGTCAAACGGTTGATTGCGTCACAGAACGAAAGAGAATTACCGATTGTGTCTTTCAGGAGCCGGTAGCTGTGTCCCGGGATTACCCTGCGGTAAACTGTCGCACTTCGGCTTGCAGAGGGTCGGGTGCGACAAAAAGACGCATCCTTCTATATATAAGGAAGAGATCTGTTTTTTCGCCCCGCTCCTCCACTTCGTCTTTCGGCCCTCGGGAACCATCCGGTTGGTAAATACATCCGTATGGCGGGTGGGTGCTTGAGTTGGCAGGGACGAGAGATGAATATCGCGCACGCCCCGACAGAGGGTGTTTACACTCGCGGGTCAGCCCTCCTGCAAGTGCCAGTGCTGGCCCTGCGCACCTGCACACCATTTCGATAAGGTATGTGAATGAGCGACAACACGTTGTACCTGAGGCGTGAAAAGCGTTTTCTGGTCTTGCTGGGAATTATCTGCCTGTCCCTGATCGGTGGCGCCCTGTACATGCAGATCGTGCTGGGCGAGGCGCCTTGCCCGCTGTGCATCCTGCAACGCTATGCATTGCTGTTCATCGCCATCTTCGCTTTCATCGGCGCGGCCATGCCTGGCCGCCGCAGCATAACGGTGCTGGAAACCCTGGTGACCTTCAGCGCCCTGGGCGGCATCGCAGCAGCCGGCCACCATGTCTACACCTTGGCGTATCCGGCCGTCAGTTGCGGCATCGACACCCTGCAACCTATCGTCGACGGTCTGCCTCTGGCATCGCTTTTCCCGCTGGTATTTCAGGTCAGTGGTTTCTGCTCCACTCCCTATCCGCCCGTCATGGGGTTGTCATTGGCTCAGTGGGCTCTGATAGCATTCGTTCTGACGGCCGTTCTGGTCCCGGCAGGGGTCATTCGTAACCGCCGTAGACCTTACTGATCACAAGGGCTTTGGTGGAAAAATGCCTCGTTTTGACGAGGCATTTTTTCTGGTTATGAAGATCAATGATTTGCGATTGTTGCAAGTTT
The DNA here is from genome assembly GCF_057809175.1 of Pseudomonas sp. FG43. Taxonomy (NCBI): domain Bacteria; kingdom Pseudomonadati; phylum Pseudomonadota; class Gammaproteobacteria; order Pseudomonadales; family Pseudomonadaceae; genus Pseudomonas; species Pseudomonas sp. FG43. The sequence continues at coordinate 33,584 of NZ_JBMDJL010000020.1, read as the reverse complement.
TGATATTAACTGTTACAAAATTAGGCATAGTCAATAAAAATTTACATATCTACAATCGCCAGCACTCATCGTCCAGCCAGGCTTGGCGATCAGAAATTTTGAGGCTCGGAGCGCCCTGTGCAGGCTAAACAGGCAGCGCAATGCTTGCCTCTGAGCGCGCAGGAATGACCGCGTGCAAGGCGATTGAACTGCGAAAGCGGGGCAGTTTCCGGCGACTCAGAATAAGAATTCATAGCTAAACCCCCGGATTTGTCGTTTCGCAACAGAGCGTTCCGGCAGGTCCTTGTTCAATTTAAAAAAGATGCCGGCACTGGCAGGGTAAAGTGTTGGCGGTCGAAACCCACTGCACCGCGCAAGCTGCTTTTAGAGGTCGTGAGATGAGTAAAAAAAGGTACCCCAGGTTTTTTGGCTACTTGGCCCTGTTCAGCATGCTGTTGCTCAGCGGCTGTGACGGCGTCCCTCTGCTCGATCCGAAAGGGCAGGTGGGTATCGAGCAGCGGAACCTGATCATCATCGCCACGTTGCTGATGCTGATCGTGGTCATCCCGGTCATCGTCCTGACCTTCGTCTTCGCCTGGAAGTATCGCGCCTCCAACAAGGCTGCCAAGTACACGCCAGACTGGTCGCACTCGACCAAGATCGAAGTCGCGGTCTGGGGTATCCCCATGATCCTGCTGGTCTTCCTGGGCTACTTCACCTACATCTCCACTCACTCGCTGGACCCGTACCGTCCGCTTGAGTCAGACGTCAAGCCTGTGACCATCCAGGTTGTCGCACTCGACTGGAAATGGGTGTTCATCTATCCGGAACAAGGCATCGCCACGGTCAACAAGATCGTCTTCCCTGCCAATACCCCGATCAATTTCCAGGTTACATCCGACTCTGTAATGAACTCGTTCTTCATTCCAGGCCTGGGTGGCCAGATCTACGCAATGGCTGGCATGCACACCAAGCTGCATCTGATCGCCAATGAAAACCACGAGTTCAACGGTATCTCGGCCAACTACAGTGGCGCGGGTTTCACCGGCATGAAATTCAAGGCTATCGCCACCAGCCAGGCTGATTTCGATGCCTGGATCAACGAAGTCAAGAGTTCACCTAAACAGCTTGGTGCTGCTGAATACGCTGAACTGGCCAAACCTAGCGAACGCAATCCCGTCGAACTTTATTCCACGGTTACTCCGAACCTGTTCCAGATCATCATCGACAAGTATGAAGGTATGAATCCAGGCAAGAAGGTTATCCCTGGTGAGAAGGAAGTTGCCGGTACCGAAGGTGCGGAAAAGGGCAAAAATTCAGCTGCTGGGGCAGAGGAGTAAACGATGTTAGGTAAATTAAGTTGGGAATCGGTACCGTTCCACGAGCCGATAGTCATGGTGACCCTTGCCATGATCGCGCTCGGTGGTCTGGGCGTTGTCGGGGCAATCACTTACTTCAAGAAGTGGTCTTACCTGTGGACCGAGTGGTTGACGTCCGTCGACCACAAGAAAATCGGCGTGATGTACATCATCGTTGCCATGATCATGCTGCTGCGCGGTTTTGCCGACGCAATCATGATGCGTGCCCAGCTGGCCATGGCCCAGAATGGCGCCGAAGGCTTCCTGCCGCCTGAACACTATGACCAGATCTTCACCGCTCACGGTGTGATCATGATCATCTTCATGGCGATGCCGTTCTTCACCGGTCTGATGAACATCGTTCTGCCACTGCAGATCGGTGCTCGTGACGTAGCCTTCCCGTTCCTGAACTCCCTCAGCTTCTGGCTGCTGGTATCGGGCATGCTGCTGATCAACATCTCCCTGGGTGTCGGCGAGTTCGCCAAGACCGGCTGGGTTGCGTATCCGCCGCTGTCGGGTCTGCAATACAGTCCTGGAGTAGGTGTTGACTACTACATCTGGGCGCTACAGCTATCCGGGCTAGGTACGACCCTTACGGGCGTCAACTTCCTGGTGACCGTGCTGAAGATGCGTACCCCTGGCATGAAACTGATGGACATGCCGATCTTCACCTGGACCTGCACCTGGGCAAACATCCTGATCGTGGCTTCGTTCCCGATCCTGACCGCTACCCTGGCGTTGCTGACCCTTGACCGTTACCTGGATTTCCACATCTTCACGAACGAAATGGGCGGTAACCCCATGATGTACGTGAACCTGTTCTGGGCATGGGGTCACCCTGAGGTTTACATCCTGATTCTGCCTGCGTTCGGTGTCTTCTCCGAAGTCATCTCGACGTTCTCGGGCAAGCGTCTGTTCGGCCACAAGTCCATGATCTTCGCTTCCGGCGCGATCTGTGTACTGGGCTTCATGGTATGGCTGCACCACTTCTTCACCATGGGTGCGGGTGCGAACGTCAACGCCTTCTTCGGTCTGGCGACGATGCTCATCGCGATACCGACGGGTGTGAAGCTATTCAACTGGCTGTTCACCATCTACCAGGGCCGCCTGCGCTTCACTGCGCCAGTACTCTGGACCCTGGGCTTCATGGTCACCTTCTCGATCGGCGGCATGACCGGCGTTCTGTTGGCGATTCCTGGTGCTGACTTCGTACTGCACAACAGCCTGTTCGTAATCGCTCACTTCCACAACGTCATCATCGGCGGTGCGGTATTCGGTTACATCGCCGGCTTCGCGTTCTGGTTCCCTAAAGCGTTCGGTTTCACCCTGAACGAGAAGTGGGGCAAGGCAGCGTTCTGGTTCTGGATCAGCGGTTTCTTCGTTGCATTCATGCCGCTGTACGCGCTGGGCTTCCTGGGTATGACCCGTCGCCTGAACGCTACCGACATGCCTGAGTGGAACATCTACCTGAACGTTGCTCTGTTCGGTGCGTTCCTGATCGCAGCCGGTATCGCTTCGCAGCTGATCCAGTTGTTCGTCAGTATCCGTGACCGCAACAAGAACCGCGATCTGACCGGTGACCCATGGAATGGCCACACGCTTGAGTGGTCCACTTCTTCGCCACCGCCGTTCTACAACTTTGCCGAGCTGCCTGAGGCAAAAGACATCGACGCATTCACGGATGCCAAGCGCGCAGGTACCGCCTACAAGGTTCCAGCTCACTACTCGGCTATCCACATGCCTAACAACACGGCCACCGGCCTGTACATGGGCCTGCTGTTGACCGTCTTCGGCTTCGCGTTCATCTGGCACATCTGGTGGCTGGTTGGCGTAAGTCTGGTAGCGACCATTGCTGTGTTCGTTGCTCACGCTGCACGTGACGATCAGGGCTACATGGTGCCTGCTGAAGATGTAGCGCGTATTGAAGGTGAGCATCACAAGGTCCTGGCGGCCAACGGTGCATACACTCCTGTCAAGTCCTCGCTGGAACAGGTTTAAACATGTCAAATATTGCTATCAACTCCGGAGCCCACGGTCATGACGCTCATGACCATGGGCATGACGATCACCACGACAGCGGTGGAATGACGGTCTACGGCTTCTGGCTGTACCTGATGACCGACTGCGTGTTGTTCGCATCGTTCTTCGCGGTCTACGCCGTGATGGTCAACAGTGTCGCGGGTGGCCCGTCGGGCCAGGACATCTTCCTGCTGCCTTTCGTGGCGGTCGAAACCGCGTTCCTGCTGATCAGTAGTATCACTTATGGCTTCGCCATGCTGGCGCTGTACAAAGGCAAGAAGAGTCAGGTCCTGGGCTGGTTGGCCCTGACCTTCCTCTGTGGTGCTGCCTTTATCGGTATGGAAATCTACGAGTTCCATCACCTGATCCACGAAGGCTACGGTCCTAGCCGCAGCGGCTTCCTGTCGGCGTTCTTCGCCCTGGTCGGCCTGCACGGTCTGCACGTAACCAGCGGTCTGATCTGGATGGGTATCATGATGTATCAGGTCCAGAAAAAGGGCCTGACCAACACCAACAAGACCCGCCTGAGCTGCCTGAGCCTGTTCTGGCACTTCCTGGACGTGGTCTGGATCGGTGTGTTCACTATCGTCTATCTGATGGGAGCCCTGTAAATGGCGAATTCACATCATCCAGCTGAAGACAATAGCCACGGTTCCGTGAAGTCCTACATCATCGGTTTCGTGCTGTCGATCATCCTGACCGCCATCCCGTTCGCCCTGGTCATGTCCCCGGTTCTGCCGAAAGACCTGACCATTGCGATCATCCTGGCCTTTGCGATCGTTCAGATCCTGGTGCATCTGCATTACTTCCTGCACCTGGACTTCACGAGTGCGCAACGTAACAACGTGCTGGCGTTTGCCTTCACCGCGTTGGTTATCGTTCTGCTGGTCGGCCTCTCGCTGTGGATCATTTTCAGTATCCATCGCGAAATGATGGCGCATTGAGGAATACCAGATGTCCCTGAAGCACTTTATCCAAATCACCAAGCCGGGGATCATTTTCGGTAACGTGCTTTCGGTGGCAGGTGGCTTTTTTCTGGCTTCCAAGGGGGATATCGATTTCATCGTGTTTCTTGCGGCGGTAATCGGTACCTCTCTGGTCGTAGCGTCAGGTTGCGTATTCAACAACTGCATCGATCGGGATATCGACCAGCGCATGGAGCGGACTCGCAACCGTGTGCTGGTGCAGGGTCTGGTGTCCATCAAGCTTGCACTGCTCTATGCCACGATTCTTGGCATCGTCGGTGTCAGCCTGCTGTACACCTATGCAAACCCGTTGGCTGCCTTGCTGGCAGTCATCGGTTTTGTGATTTACGTGGGCTTCTACAGCCTGTACTTCAAGCGTAAATCCGTGCATGGCACCCTGATAGGCAGCCTGTCGGGGGCCATGCCTCCGGTGATTGGCTACTGCGCAGTAAGCAACAGCTTCGACTTTGCTGCCTGGACGCTACTGGTGATGTTCAGCCTGTGGCAGATGCCGCATTCGTATGCGATCGCGATCTTCCGTTTCAACGACTATCGTGCAGCGAAAATTCCGGTATTGCCGGTCAAGCGCGGCATTCTGGTCACCAAGCGTCACATCCTGCTCTACATCCTGGCGTTCCTCGTGGCGACCCTGATGTTGACGTTCGGCGGTTACGCGGGTCTGAACTACCTCGCCGTTGCGGCGGGCATGGGCATGTACTGGTTGTACATGGCCTGGAAAGGCTACAAGGCTGCGGACGATACTGTCTGGGCCCGCAAGCTGTTCGTGTTCTCCATCTTCACCATCACTGCACTGAGCGTGATGATGTCGGTGGACTTTCAGGTGACCAAAGAGTTGCTGGTGACTTACGCCTTCTGACTTGCACCTGAGCCCGAAAATCAGAAACCCTGTTCCGAAAGGCACAGGGTTTTTTTTCGTCTGCTCATTTCACTTCGTCTTTTGTCACGTTGCCCGCCTTGAAGCGCTTGATGTCTTCAGGAGTGACAACCGTATTGTTTGTGGACGGCTGCGGGCTTCGGGGCTGTTGAGTCGTGGTGCTCTGGCTCGTTGTTGGCTTGCTTGAGTTGACAGGCTTGCTGTCAGCCGCACTGGCCACGCTGACGAGGCCGGTCAGGGTCAAGGCCAGCAGGATTTTTTCTACACCCATGGTTGTGCTCCGTCATTTCTGCGTGGGGGGTTGTAGTTTCGTTAGCTGAAGGTATAACAAAACAACGCTGAATGACTAAATGATCGCCAAGGAAAGGCAGTCATCGTTCACTAGATACTCAAGCTCCTGGTGGCCAGGGGCAAGAAAAATGACGGGGCTCTGGCAGCTACCGTTTCAAAACCCGCGGATTATGCTTATTTCAAGCCTCAGGGTCGAAATGATCTGGCAGAATACGGCATTGGCCTGACTCGTCCAGGCAGCGGCTAAATGATAGAGGGCGTTATGAGTCAAGAAAGCATTAACTGGGAAACCCTGGGTTTTGACTACATCAAAACCGACAAGCGCTACCTCTCTCACTGGCGTGACGGTGCCTGGGATGAAGGCTCGCTGACTGAAGACAACCTTCTGCATATCAGCGAAGGTTCTACCGCGCTTCATTACGGTCAGCAGTGCTTTGAGGGCCTGAAGGCCTATCGCTGCAAGGATGGCTCGATCAACCTGTTTCGTCCTGACCAGAACGCCCAGCGCATGCAGCGCAGTTGTTCGCGCCTGCTGATGCCCCATGTGCCGACCGAAGTCTTCATCGAGGCGTGCAAGAAGGTCGTCAAGGCCAACGAACGCTTCATCCCGCCTTATGGCTCGGGCGGTGCCCTGTACCTGCGTCCGTTCGTGATCGGCGTAGGCGACAACATCGGCGTGCGAAGCGCACCTGAATTCATCTTTTCGATCTTCTGCATTCCGGTCGGCGCCTATTTCAAGGGTGGCCTGAAGCCGAACAACTTCGTGATCTCCGGTTACGACCGTGCCGCACCGAACGGCACCGGCGCGGCCAAGGTGGGTGGCAACTATGCCGCCAGCCTGATGCCAGGCTCCGAAGCCAGAAAGCACAGCTTCGCTGACTGCATCTATCTGGACCCGCAGACTCACTCCAAGATCGAAGAGGTCGGTTCGGCCAACTTCTTCGCTATCACGGCCGACAACAAGTTCATCACACCCAAGTCGCCTTCGGTGCTGCCAGGTATTACACGCCTGTCGTTGATGGAACTGGCTCAAACCCGCCTGGGCCTGACCGTGGTGGAAGATGATGTGCTGATCGACAGGATCGGTGACTTCACGGAAGCTGGCGCCTGCGGCACGGCTGCTGTCATCACCCCGATCGGCGGCATTTCCTACAAGGAAAAACTGCACGTCTTCTATAGCGAAACAGACGTCGGCCCCGTGACCCGCAAGCTTTATGCTGAACTGACTGGCGTACAGTCCGGTGATGTTGAAGCGCCTGCTGGCTGGATCGTGAAGGTCTGATTTCCCCACGATCGATGCTGGAGCGAATTCATTGGCGAATGAATTCGCTCCAGCCCAATCACTCCTTCGCTGGCCCCAGCACAATCGCCAGATGCCGCAGGTCGTCGACTTCGACGCTGAAGCTTTTCCCCGATGGGCTTTTGACGACATTCCCCAGTGCATAAACCGTGAAGAACTTCACTTCATCGGCATGGCTCAACAGTTCGGTGATGTAGCGACTGGACCGATAAGCCTGCATCTGCGCCGGTGACACGTACAGCGTCACCAGCTTGGCTTCAAGACGGTCGAAGAACTTGAACTTGAACCCCAGACCATAACGTTCCACCAGCCCGCCGCCATACAGCACGCGGCCGTTGTCGCCTGTCTGCGCATATTTGATATGGCGAAAGTACGAGCGCAGGGACAACTCGCCCTGGCCGGGAATCCTCAAGGTCAGCAGTTTGAAATCATCGGGCGGCAGTTGCGCCTTGGCCTGGCGATAGCTGTCCACCAGACGTTCAAGATTATTGGTGCGTGTTTCACTGTAGCGCGGTGCAGCGGGCGTCGAAGCTTCTGTCGCTGGAGAGTCGTTCGTGGCCTGTGGTGCGCGAGGGCCGGACTTGTCTGCCCCGGCCTTTTCCTTGACCGGGTCTTTTATGACCGGATCGAAGACATCGATGTAGTCATCGAGCTTGCGCTTGGCCTTGCGGATACGGGCCTGTGGATCGGTCTCTTCAACCTCGGGTTCTTCCCTGGCTTGCCGGGCGTCTTCCTCGACCCACTCGCAGGTGGCGTGATGCTCGTAATGCGGGTTGGCGCGAAAGTGTGCGGCCACGAAGGTCGGGTTGTCCTGAGGCTTTACGTCATACCTGACGCCTGTCACCTTCGCACCCAGCGCACGGCAGGCTTCACTTGAGCACAGAAACTCGAATCGCGAGCGCGGTGGCTCCTGAGAGAAATACTCGCGGCGGGCGGCGGTAATGGACAGTTCCTGCTGCAACTCGACACAGAACGCACGAGTGATGGTTTTGCTGGGTTTCATGCGTCTTTCCTTGATCGTCCAAGGCAATACGCTATTTCAGGACGGACTGGCTTTCAACCGAATGTTTGGCTGGAAGACACTCTTTGCGCTGCTGGCAGCGCAAAGAGTGTGTCTTGGGTCAGGACAGGCGGAAACGTCCGACGATGCCGCTCAGATCCACAGCCAGTCGTGACAGCTCGCGGCTGGCCGTACTGGTTTGCTGTGCGCCGGAAGAAGACTGCGCCGACAGGTCGCGGATGTTCACCAGGTTACGGTCAACTTCCCGCGCAACGTGCGCCTGCTCCTGTGCAGCGCTGGCGATCACCAGGTTGAGGTCGTTGATCTCGCTCACCGCCGCATTGATCTTGCTCAGCGCCTCGTTGGCACCTTCGGCGATGCCCAGCGTTTCGCTGGCCAGTTCGGTATTGCCGCGCATGGAACCTACCGCGCGTTCAGTGCCGCTCTGGATGTTGGTGACCAGACGTTCGATTTCGCTGGTCGATTGCTGCGTACGGTGGGCCAGGGCGCGGACTTCGTCGGCAACCACGGCAAAACCACGGCCGGCTTCACCCGCACGTGCTGCTTCGATGGCGGCGTTCAGTGCCAGCAGGTTGGTCTGCTCCGCAAGGCCTCGAATCACGTCCAGCACCTTGCCGATATCACGGGACTGATCTGCCAGCTCACCGATCAGGCTGGCTGTCTTCTGTACATCATTGCTCATGGTATCGATGGCGCTGACCGTCTTTTTGACCAGCCCGAGCCCGTCCTGCGCAGCACCTGTCGCACTGCTGGAAGAGCGTGCCGTGTTCTCGGCATTGCGGGCCACTTCTTCCACTGCGCTGGTCATTTGATTGACTGCCGTGGCGGCCTGATCGATCTCGTTGTTCTGTTTGTGCAGCCCCTTGACGCCATCTTCGGTAATGGCGGTCATTTCCTCGGCTGCCGAGGCGAGCTGGTTTGCCGAGCTGGAGATCTGCTGCAATGTCTCGCGAAGCTGCGCCTGCATGGCACCGACGGCAGCCACCACGCTGGACTTGTCATTGCTCGCAACGTTGATGGTGCTGCTCAAGTCCCCCTTGGCGATGGTGCGGGTGATACCAGCCACCATGTCGGGTTCTCCACCAATGGCGCCGAGAATGCTGCGAGTCGTCAGCAGCGTCGCGATGACACCCAGCAGAGCAATGACCAGCGTCGCGCCAATTGCCAGGCTATTGGCCTTGCTGGCGCTCGCTTCCTGCGCCTCGAAGCGTTTGCCAGCCTGTTGCTTGCCTTGCTCGCGCAGGGTTTGCAGGGTCTTGAAGACCTGCTCAGCGAAAGGCTTGACCTCGGTGCGGTTGATATTGGTCGCGCCTGCAATATCGCCGGTCTGGATCACGCTGGTCTGATGGCGCATGCCGTCACGCAACTTCGCATAGTCGCGCTGCAATTGCTGGGTCAGTTGAGCATCCAGAGTGCCAGCCGTTTCCTGGCTCAACTGACTCGTCAGCTTGTCCAGTTGAGTGAAGGCGTTTTCGTTCTCGGTTTTCCAGGCTGCTGTCTGCTCCGGGTTGCCAATGGCGATCATGCGCAGAATGTTGATGTCCACCCGAGTGAGCGTGCCATCAATATTGTTCACGGTCTCTGTCGCCAGAAAGTCGCGGTTATAGAGCGCATCGACGTTTTCGGTCGAGGTCTTGAGCGTCTGGATCATGAAAACCGACAAGACGAAAAACGCAACGATGATCGCGAAGGTCGAGAACATCAAACGCTGTTTTACGGTGAGGCCGGTTCTGGTGGCGACTTGAGCGTGTGCCATGACTTTCCCCTTGATGGAGCGTGTTTCGCAGATTGGAGATGCCGCGCTCTGAAGGCGCGTTATCTTTTATCGGCGTGTAACTCCTGAGCTAAAGCCATGGCCTGGAGTTTATTGGCCCGGTACCGCCAACCACTCACTCAGCGCCTGCTGGTAGGCGCCTGTAGCTTTACTCAAGTGCAACCACTGGTCGACATAGCTTTTCCAGGTCACGTCATCCCGTGGCAGCAGATAGGCTTTTTCACCGTATTGCATGTAGCGGGTCGGGTTGACCGCACACAGGCCCGGCATGCGCTTCTGCTGATAGAGCGCTTCGGAGGCATCGGTGATCATCACGTCGGCCTTCTTGTCCAGCAACTCCTGGAAGATGGTCTTGTTGTCGTGGAAGGCAATCGGAGCCTTGGGCAGATAGGCGCGGGCGAAAGCTTCATTGGTGCCACCGGCCGGTTCGATCAGACGTACGGACGGCTGGTTGATCTGCTCGATGGTCTGATACAGCGCCTGGTCCTCGCAGCGGACCAGCGGGATCTTGCCGTCGACATCCAGCGTGTTGCTGAAGAAAGCTTTCTTCTGGCGCTCCAGGGTGACGGAGATGCCGCCCATGCCGATGTCGCATTTGCCGGCGACCATGTCCGGCATCAGGGTCTTCCAGGTGGTGGAAACCCATGTCACCTTGACCCCCAGGCTTTTGGCCAGCGAGCGGGCCATGGTGATGTCGATGCCTTCGTACTCGCCGTCCTCGCGCAGGAAGGTGTAAGGCTTATAGTCGCCGGTGGTACACACTGACAGTTCACCGGCCTGAATCACCTTGTCCAGATGCGAGGCTGATTCCTGTGCCTGAGCCATGCCTGTCAGGCCCAGCAGAAGGGCGGCCGGTACGCTGTATTTCAGATTCATCATGGGGCTGGATACTCGCAGCGGTTTGATTGGTTTGGTCGGACGCGGCAGAGTGCTTCATTTGCCAGGGCGATGTGAAGCCGCAACAGAGCCATGCCCGTTCGTTGAACTAACGGGTAAGCATTTCGTCATTTCACAGGACGTTGAACAGACAGGAGATCGATCATGAGCAACACAACCATTTATGTACAGGCCGGTGGCGGTTACGAGCGCGTTATTGTCGGTGACAGCGAAGTGCTGGCGCCCAAGGCCGGGGAAATCACCGTGCGCCTGCATGCCAACTCCCTCAATTACCACGACTTCGCAGTGGTCAGCGGTATGTGGGGGCCTAGCGAGTCACGCATTCCCATGGCCGACGGCGCTGGCGTGGTCACGGCGGTGGGAGAGGGCGTCAGCGAGTTCAAGGCCGGGGATTCAGTCGTCAGCACCTTCTTCCCGGACTGGATCAGTGGTGAGCCACTGGTAGAAGGTTTTGTCACGGTGCCAGGCGATGGCATCGATGGCTATGCCCGCCAACAGGTCACGGCCCGCGCCACTTCCTTCACCCACGCCCCTATCGGCTACACCCATGCCGAAGCCTCGACCCTGACCACCGCTGGCCTGACCGCATGGCGTGCGTTGATGAGCGATGGCGGCCTGAAAGCAGGCGACACCGTATTGGTTCAGGGCACAGGCGGCGTTTCGATCTTCGCCCTGCAATTCGCCAAAATGGCCGGAGCAACGGTTATCGCCACATCCTCCAGTGACGAGAAACTGGAGCGTCTGCGCGAACTGGGCGCCGATCACCTGATCAACTATCGCAAGGACAGCAACTGGGGCGAGACAGCCCGCACCCTGACCGGTGGCCGTGGTGTCGATCACATCATCGAAGTCGGCGGTCCATCGACACTTGAGCAGTCCATGCAGGCGGCGCGTGTGGGCGGGCATATCTCGGTGATCGGCATTCTGACCGGCGTTGCCGGACAACTGGCAATCGTGCCGGCCTTGATCAAGCAATTGCGCCTGCAAGGCGTGCTGGTCGGCAGTCGCAGCCAGCAGCAGGACATGATCCGCGCGATCAACGCCACCGGTATCCGCCCGGTCATTGACCGCTCGTTCCCGCTGACCGATATCGTCGAAGCATTCCGCTATCAGGAAACCAACCGGCATTTCGGCAAGATCACGCTGGATATCTGATCGGCCCGGGCCTATGTGTAGGACTCTTCCAGCTCTGTGAGCTGTTCTTCGATCGTCGTCATGAGGGTTTCCCAATCGGCCTGGGTTCTTTGCCAGGCCTCACCCTCATGGGCATAGAGAAAATCCACGATGGAGTGGGTGATCTTGCCTTTGCCCACGGCCCCGAACGCTTCGGCACTTAGCGCCCGCGCCAGCATTTCGAGTTCGGCTGCATGGTTCAGCCAGCGCCAGTGACTCTTGATCACCACCTTGTCCAGCAGGATGCACTGTTTTTTGAACGCCCTCAGCGCCAGACCCAGCGGGCTGGCGCTGAGCAGCGAATCGATCTGGCGCGCATCGTTGCCGGCCTTTAGCTCGGCATCCGGGCCGAAGAACCACTCGTTGAACCCGATCTCGATCTCCCGGAACGCCACACTGGCATCCCAGATAACGCCAAGCGCCTTGTGCTGGCGCACATCCCGCTTCCAGGACCCATAAGCCTTGAACGTCACCCCCGCGATCCCGATGATCGCCAGAGCCTCGACCAGAGAAGAGGCCGAATAAATGACAAAATAGGCATCTGCTGTCCGAATCGGATGAGTACCGGAAGCCGCGCTGTAATAAGTCGCCGCAACCACCACCATCAGCGCAAAACAGGCACTGTAGAACCCGAAGGCATAAGGGTCTTTCATTATTATTCTTGTCCCCATCAGTCAAGGTGGCCAGAGCATCAACCGCTTAAATGATGGGTTTGAGGGTAGTCGAGAGCGGGGGTGTTTGCTGCTGATAGATCTATCCTAAGAACACATAGCCCCTCCCACTGGTGACATGTAGGCCTTAAATGATCGGCATTACCCTTTCCTGACCCTCTTTTTTTCACCATAGGTTCATCCTTTAAAAATCAACGACTTACAAAGCTCGATAAAAAAAGGGGTAAAACGGCTGAAAACGCATATTTTTCTTTGAAAACGGAGGGTTATCGGGGAGAGTGTCTACTTCACTGCCGAATAGGCAGCTCAGAAAAAGCGAAAGCACAATAGAATTCTGCGCGGAGCTTTCACTGCCGAATAGGCAGCTCAGAAAGCAAGGGAGCCAGCAATTCAGTGCTTGGCAAACTTCACTGCCGAATAGGCAGCTCAGAAAATCACAACCGGGGCAGTAGTAAGCGACGATGGCTTCACTGCCGAATAGGCAGCTCAGAAAGGTGAGCGCGAGCGCGCTCCAGGGTCCTGTCCCTTCACTGCCGAATAGGCAGCTCAGAAATACACGTCGAAAGCTCGGGCCATGGCCGAGCTCTTCACTGCCGAATAGGCAGCTCAGAAAATGGAAGCCAATCATGATGCGGTCGAGGGCGACTTCACTGCCGAATAGGCAGCTCAGAAAGGAGGTCGAACATGGAGTTCGTAGTGCGCCTGCTTCACTGCCGAATAGGCAGCTCAGAAAAGATCTCCCGCTCTTTCATCAGCGCGCTTGAGCTTCACTGCCGAGTAGGCAGCTCAGAAAAGCCAGCGTCAGTCTGCCCTGGTGCGATATCTGCTCACTGCCGTATAGGCAGCTCAGAAAATGGTGCCATAGGTGATGATTTGCGAAACGGCCCGACTGCCGCACAGGCAGCCCAAACCAAACCCCTCGCAGTTACATCACCTGCAAGGGGTTTCGGTCCATTAGCCAAAAGAGCATCAAAACCAGGGAACAGTAGCCGTAGCACTCAACCCATAGCTATTGAAGGTCCCCGGCTGGGCGTTGGCCTGTAGTGATCCATGCTGGATGAACAGCAGAAACGTCTGGCCACTGGTGCGGCTGCGAAGTTGGGTGAAGGGCAGGTTGCAGCGTTTTGCGGCGCTGTCGGGGATGCGTTCTCGGGCTTGTTCTTCAGTGATGCCGTGGCGTTTCATCAGGCGCCGCCTTGTGCGTTCCGGGTTGCTGTCCACTTGCACGCGGCTGACACGGCGATGCTGCGCGTCGCTTGGCACCACGCTCAGTTCGCCTACCCGCACATGGTCACGCATGCCCGTCAGCCAGGTCAGTGCCATCAAGGCATCCAGCGCTTGCGCGCTGCCATGCAGGCGCAGGTGGTCGCCCAGACCGCTGGCCTTGCCTCCGAGAGCGGGGAAGCTGATGCCGATGTCATTGCGGCGCAGGTCATGCAAACCGCGATGCAGCTTGGACATCAGCGCGCTCATCAGTTGCGTGGCTGCAAACTCCGGATCGGGCAGTAATTGCAGGTCGAGGTAGTGATCCATGGCTTAGCTCGCCTCACCGAATACGCCGCCACGAATCAGGGTCGCGATGACGAAATGCTGCTGATCCAGCTCTGGCACCTTGTCCTTGAGCACCCAGCCGTCGAGCAGGGTGTAGAAGTCATCCTTGGTGCTGCGAGGCTGGCGATAAGCCTTGCCCTGCGTGGTGACCGAGCCATAGGGTTCTACGGCAATCGGGCCGTTGATATCGGCTTCCTGATACCAGGTGTCGATGCTGCGAATGGCGTTACCTATCTTTTGCGAGTGAATGCCCGCGATACCGCCGACCTGATAGAGCGTCTTGCTTTTGGTGCCGCTGGATCGGTCCAGAATCAGTTCTTGCGAAGGGAAGACTTCCTGCCCCGCGCCGATGCGTACATACGCCGTCACGCCCAGCAGCACATGCTGTTTACCTGCCAGACCGCTGGCGATCAATTGCGTCAGTTCGCCCAATGCCTTGGTGTTTTCAGCGCTGGTGTTGAAGTCCCGCAGAGACAGCGCCAGACCATCGAAAGCCCATTTCGACGCATCCTTGCCATCCACCCGATGAGCGACTTCCACTTGCACCTGCTCGGCACCGATGCGATTGCGCCACAGGAAACGACCGTTGGCCAGGTTATGGGCATAGCGGCGTGCCAGTTCATCGAAGCCATTGCCGTCTACGTAGCTTTTTACAGTAGCAAGCAGCTTGTCGCGATATTCGGTGTCGTTGCAGGCCGAAGGCTGGCCGGTGCCACTCAGGATGCGCAGGGTAAAGCTGACCCGCAGGGTGTCGGCATCGTGGGGCAGGGCGGCGACATCCACGGTTTGCAGGTTGGGCTTTTCGATCTGGGCATCCAGTTTGGCCGGGTCCAGGTCTTTGGTTTTCAGGCGGTTGGAAATGGTGCCACGTACCGATTTTTCACGAACTTCCACCGGCGTCCAGCTTTCGCGAGACTGCCAGTCGCCTGAATGAAACAGCGCATCGGAAGGATCGAGCTTGCGCTCGAAAGCCAGAACGGAAGCGGTCTTGAGGGTGTCTTTAGCCATGTTCAAATACCTTTTAGGAAGATGGTCAGCAGTCAGTCGAAGTCGTGCAAAACAACAGGGCGATAATCGTTGGCGCAGCGATAGCGGCCATCATTGGGTTGCGAATCGGCGTACCAGAGCAGGTGTTCTGGTTTGTGCAGGCGATGGGGGCTGATCCATTCACCGATGCCATACAGGCTTTCGACGAAGCGGAATTCGGTTTGCCCATCGCGGGCGTTAGCCACCGAACCAGCGGCTAGCACATCACTCAACGCGCCATAGCCGACAGGAATGGGCACAATCCAGCCGCCGCCCTTTTTATCGCTGACCCACTTGGGCTTCTTGTCCGGATCCTCGTTGGCAACGCTCTGCCAGTTGATGCGTGATAACGACAGCCAGGCGTCGAGCAAAGATGCATCGGGATCTTGCTCCTTGAGCGCGTCATGCCGCTTTTCGAGCAAATCCTGACGATCAACCAGCGCAAAGCCCGGCAGCAGGCGCAAGCGGATTTTGCTGAACAACTCTTGCCTGTAGCTTTCTTCTTTGGGCGTGAGCGCCAGGAAGGGCTGCTGCTTGTAGGGGGGCGCACTGGACGGAACCACACTGCCGCCTGCAATACGCATTTGCGAAAGCTGATCGCGTACTTGTCGGGCGATCAACAGCGTGGCTTCACTATCGGTCGGCAACGTGTCGCCTTGCACTCCGAACACAAGGCTGATCTCCATATGCATCCGGCCTTCCTCGACAATCGCGGCGGTGCTGCCGTCCTTGTTGATGGGATTGCGGGTCAGGCGCAAGGCACTCACGTATTTGCTGTCGGTAATTTGCTCTTCGTGATGATGCACAACGACGCCGACAGCCTTGAATTTCAGCTCCAGGCCTGCATCGTGGGTCTTGCGCTCCAATGCCCACATCAGCCCCAGGAATGCCGTCATCGACGGAAAACCGTGGGTCAGCGGGCTGGAAACGGAGTTGGCGTTCTGCACGCGAATACGTGGGATAACCAGCAGGTGAGTGAACGAGGGGCAGTCAGCCATTGGCGCTCTCCCGACCAGTGATCGGCATGAAAGAGTCAGCCTCAATGATTGCCTGTTTTGTCCAGTGTCTCAGCTCCACATCGCCGACAGGCAAACCTATATCGCGCAGGATCGCGTTCAGCCATTGGCCAAAGCGCTTGGCGACCTGATCGGGCCAGTCATTGCGCTCAAAGGCCGCGATAAATGCCTGATCCTCATCGAGATGATCGTCGCGCAAAGGCAGATCGATACGGCCAGGGTCGAGCCACAGTTGTTCAGATAACGGTAGGTCGCAATCAGGATGACGGCTCCAGCCCGGTTCGAGTCGTTCGCGACTGGTGAGGCCAAAGGCGACCAGTGACAGGCCCAACGCTTTTTCGATGCTTTTGCGTGCATCCCGAGTAGGCAGAATTTTGGGCGGGTCTTTTTTCAGCAGCGTGCACAAGGCCTCGATCTGCTCGGGAACACCTTCAAAATATCGAAAACGATCAAACGCTGTTTCGATGTTGAGAAAGTTAGGTGACCTGTCCTGCTTCCAGGTTGGCGGTATCGAAGCCAGCAGATAATTCACCCCACCGCGCTCGCTGTTGAGCTGGCTGATGTTCTGCGGCTTGGTACCACCCAGCTTGCGGGTGACCAGATTACGGTAATCGTGGTTTTGCCCCGCGTGAAGCTTTTCTTCCCGTCTGGCCTGCCGGGCCGCTTTGTTGACTTCCCCGAAGCGCGCATCGTTGATGTCCTGATGCACCGCATGGGCAAGGCTGCTGGCGAACAAGGGCTGCAAGAGATGAAAGCCCGAGTTGTCAGTCGGATTACCGGAAACGCTCCAGTACACCTGCTTGGCCATGGTGTGAGAGGTCAGGGTAGAGGCAGACCGGATCAGGTCCTTGAATGCCGATGCCCATTCATGAGCAGTGGCTTCGTCAGCGCTCAGTGCATTCAACAGGTCAGCATCATTGGCTTGCAGCCAGTCCAGCAGGCGACGGCCTTCGACTTCTACCTTGAGAAACTTGTACACATCGAGAGCGGCAGCATTGCCAACGATATCGTCGGCATACACCTCCCCCAATAAATGGCTGCCTACCTCGGCATGTTGATGCAGCGATTGCGGCACGACATGCAGGCTACTGCCTCGAGCATCGGGATGCGTGGCCTTGAGCACATGAGTCACTGCCTGAATCTGAGTGACCCGGCGAGCGGCATCGGCCAGCCAGGTGGCGTAATCATATTTGCCGGCAGCCTGACCACCTTCGCCCTTATCATTGCCTTTGAGCTTTGCTTCTTTGCGCTCATTGATAAAGGCAGTGATGGCGGTACGAAAAAGGGTGGAGCGGGGCGAGGGCCTAGATCCTTCATCCATGTTCGGAACCTTTAAAAATCGACTTGGCGGATGCCAGTCCCATGACTGGTTTTGGGTAATTCTCTATCTGCATATGCCTTCCTTTGTCTTGATGTTTATTCGTTTCTGGCTTTTTCAAACCCCAAAACCGGGTGATACCTCCACCCAAACCGGCTTTCACGCACGCTGACCGAGGTGAATTTCTCGGCACATCTCTCAAGGGAGAGGCCTTGAGCCTCTGCCTGTTCAACAAGCAGCTCCATCAAGTCATGCCGACCCCAAGGGGTTATCCGTGGGCCAAGCAAGCTGTCGAGGTCGATAGTGGTGAGTTCGCTCTGGGCGAGGGTATGAATTGCAGGCTTGCCGCGTTTGGCTTCTTCATGAATGCGATGCAGCACAAGTTGCTCTTCATCCTCGTCAGGCAGAAACACCAGTTCGGTTTCCTGTGTGGTCTGTTCGCGGAAGGGCTGATGCTGCGGCAAGATCCAGGTCAGTGAAGCCTGTGGATACTGCCAGGCACAGGCCGCATCCAGGCTGAATGTCGTTTTCGATGTTTGGCTGTGATCCTTGGGCAGCATTTGTGCCGCAAGCCGACTATGTTCGAGATCCACCAGGCTTTTCTTGGCCTGCCACTCCTGAGCGGGTCGCGGCTGGATGCGCGGGCGGGCTGTGAGGATCTTGTATTCATCCTCTTTCAGCAGCTTGCCGAGCCGATGGGTCGTCAACCTGAACGGATCATCAAGCGCGCCATTTTTGTTCTCGAAACCCGGCTGCACAAAAGCGGCTGCCTGCGGGTGTTCAAAGTGTCGCAGGTTGGCATCGAAGATAAGCTCATTGGGCGACTTGCAGGGTTCGTTGCGATGCCGCTGTATGCGCCCGGCCAGTTGAATGAACGAGCGCATGGACGACGGCTCTACGATGGCCCAGTCATAATCGTGGTCACGGCCGACTTCCGTCACCGGAGAACCCAGCACCACAAACAGATGGTTCTGCTCGGGCGATTGATCGATGGCCTGCCGAATCCCCGGCAGCCCATAAACCGCTTCACGCTTGCGCCGGTTCAGGCTGGTGTCCAGTTGTGCTTCGATGGCCGAGCGCAGCAGTAGTGGAAAACGCGAGTGGTAAACGCATAAATGGATGCGGTAATCCTCGGGCGCACCAGCCTGAAACAACGCCAGAGCGGTATCGAACAGCGGCTCGATATTGGCCATGCGCACCAGACCGAAACTGACCCGCTTGCCGCTGTGCGGGCAGCTTTCTGCGTGTCGGGCATGGGCCTCAAGCATGGCGCTGCGCACATGCCTGGCGAACTCGACACGAATGGCTTCCGGTTTTTTGGCTGTGATATTCAGCGGTATCAGCTCACCGCATCTTCGCGGCTCGGCTTTGCCCAGTTCTTCAACACGACGCTGCACGAAGGCTTCATGCTCGGCGAGAAAGTGCTGGATATCAGCGCAGGTCGTGCCGTGGGCGCTGAACTCATCCACCCACAGGCACGCTACATCTGATGGTGAATAAGTCTGATGGTCATGGGAGCCGCGGTTGCGTCGATAATGCACACGACCTGCCCGATAGGCCTGAAACATCCCGTCCACCAGCGCCGGCGGCAATGTTGCCGATGACAGCAATACCCGCGTACCGAGCATGCCTGCCCAATGCATCAGGCGGGTCAGGGCGGGCAAATCAGACAGGTCGAAGTCGTCCAGTTCATCGAGCACCAGATCGCTGCTCATCATGCGCAACATCGGCGCGATCTGGCGGCCCGAGCGCTGGGCTTCGGTGGCGGGCATCAGATGATCGATGGTGCAGACCAGCATGGGCGCGCTGAGCAGCGAGCGTATGTCCTGATTGGCCATGGCTTTGGAAAGCAGACCGTGATCGCTCGACTGGCCTTCGTACAAAACGTGGCTGTCTTCTTCGATCAAGGCCTGCACCGAGCCCGAGCCTGTTTGCTCCGCCTGCTTCTGGTGGAACTTGAACAAGGCTTTGCTGGCCGAGCCGCCGACATGCACGGCCAGTTCGTCTTCGTTCAGGTGCAGATCCTGGCGATAGCTGGCCCCGGTCTGCAGCGTCAGCGTGCGCAGGCCCAAGGCGAACGTGCAGCGAAACCCCAGTTGCGGGTCGGCCAGGGCATTCATGATACGGGCGTTGGCGAGAGTCTTGCCGCAGCCGGTCGAAGCCATATTGACGATGAACGCCCCGTGCTCGAATGACTTGTCGCGCAGGCTGGTGGCGGCATCGGTGGCTTTGTCCTGCCACTGAAAGCGTTCCGAACCACTACGTTTGCGCAGCCCTTTGTGCTTTGCAAGACGCGGCAGATGACGCTCGAAACCCGGCAGCCCATGAACGATGGTGCCCGCAAGACGAGCCACGCCCAGCAAGTGTTCATCCAGTTTCTGCTTGAGCACGTTATTTTCGGTATTGGCGTAGAGCAGGCATTGTGCATCGCCCTGGACGCGCTTTTTCGAGTCGGCCTTTAGCCCCGAGTAATGATGGTCGGCCAGCATCAAACTCATGCGTGCCACATGCATGACATAAGGGTTATTCAGCCAGTCGCCTTTGCCTGCCTTGCCCAGCAGCACTAACAGGCGAGTAGCCAGTTTCGCTGCCTGGGTGCGCCATTTGGGCAGCGTCACCGGTAAACCGTGCTCGAACTGCCAGTAAGGCTTTATCTCGCCCGGTTCGGCAGGGCGTTTCAGCTCGTTCCACTCGTGGGTGATGCCATCCAGAATATTGCTCAGCGATGCTGTGGATATGTTGCGCGATGGCTTGCCGAACCAGAGCTTTTCGTCGCCCAGATAATCCTCAAAAGGCTTTGTCGGCAAGCGATGGTGAGTCACGACCAGCCAGGCAATCGCTGCCGCCAGTGGTGGCAATTGGCGAAAAGGAGGCGGCGTGTCGGGGTCAAGACCATCGCGCAGATATCGGCCTTCAGCCAGCCAGCTGGCATCGTCCAGTGAGTCGGGTTTGGCCAGACGTTCAAGCCAGGTTTCGTCGGAGTCGCGCCCGACGAATGCCAGAAAAAGCCGCAGCGAAACCCACTCGTGGCGATAAAGGTTTTTCTCGTGGATGGAGCTTGTCAGGCGTTTCTGAAAAGCGATGCTGGATTTGCCAAGGTCGTGCAGTAACGCGGCCATCTGCGCGAGCAAGGTGATGTCTTCGCCCGTGTGCCAGTCGTTTTCATCGCCGTTGCGCAGCACATTGCGGCGTGTGACGTTGGTCGGTACGGCGCCCTGTTCATTGAAGCGGCTGGCATCACCGACAATCCATAGCAATTCGCTATGGTCCAGTCCTCTGATCCAGTGACAGGCCACCGCCGTGTTGCGGCGGGCGCTTTTTCTCAACAGACGGCGCAAGGTGTCGAGGCCGGCCTGGGTGATCGGCGTTTGCCAGGTGCGCTCACCACGACGTTCGGCGAACTGATCCAGGATGCGCCGGGTTTCTACCAGTGCTCGCTTGTCGCACTGGCAGATAAGCAGAATATTCACGCGACGCTGCCTCCCAGTTGCTCGGCAACGTCCTTGAGGCTGTCGATCATGAAATCCAGTGCTTCGCTGCGGGTCAGGTTCTCGATGCAGGCCTGGCGGAACGCTTGCTCATCGTCGCCACGCATGGCCGAGATAAAGGCCTGGGGCAAGATCAGCCCGTCCTTGACCAGATCGGCAGCATCGAACACCAGTCCGCCGCGCCGGGTCTTGCCGTGCAGCACCGCCAGACCATGGGGCAGGCCCAGCACCCACGTGGCCGTTGCAGCCAGGCCATAAGCGAGGTAATTGCCGTGATCGAGAAACCGGTTGGCCGGGTCGCCACCTGCGCCACGCTTGGCCCGCACGAAATCGCCATACTTCATCGCCGTGGCCGCGAGTTTGAAGAGGCGTTTGGTCAGCCGGGCTTCTTCGGTGAGCAGGAAGGTGTGGTCTGGAGCGTTGTTCAGGGCTACGAGAGATTGCTCAAGTGCGCTGTCCAGCTCAGCCGGATCGACTTTGAAACCGGCTTTGGCGAAGGCCTTGTGCTCGACCCATTGGCGCCTGATGTGTGCCAGCCGCAACCGTTGAAAAGCCTTGGCGGCCTCGAGTCGCAGATCATCCTTGAACCAGAACGCGACCCAGCGTTGCAGGTATTCGGTTGGCCGGTATTCGCTTTGCGGCGAGAACCATGCGACCTCGATATCGATCTCGTTGGCACTGAACAACGGCGTGCCGCCACCGCCGCAAAAGCCGACCAGCACACCCGCCTTGGCCAGCTCACGCATCGCCGCCTGAGTGACCGAAGTGCCGGTGCCCAACAACACAGTCGTGGTATTGGCGATGGGGATATTCCAGTACAGCGACTGCTTGCCCGCATCGGTCACATACTCGACCCGACCGCCATTTACCAATAGCCGGCAATGCTGCAAGTAATAAATATTCGCGCGTTTGGAATGCAGGATCGTCTTGAGATCCGAAGAGCTGATGTCATCCATGAAAGAAGCACTACCACTAATGGCACTAGGCCGGTGAGAGAAAACATATATAGCCGATAGCGTAGGGCGGCGCTTTATGTTTTTTGAGCCGGGGAGCGGCAGAGTGTCAGAAAGACCAGTCCGCGATTTGTGTACGAAGGGAGTTACGGAAAGGGCCGTAGGAGAGTGCTTGCCCGCGACGGCATAGACAGAGTCGATACACATCTGTCGTCAGGAATATTGCCGTCGCGGGCAAGCGCGCTCCTACAGTGAGTGCTTTAAATTTATGTAAATCAGTTGTTTATGGTTTTTAGAAAGATGATTTGATTGGTGTTGAGCTGCCTGTTCGGCAGTTAATCAGAGCAGATGACCGTTAGTGACCGGGTCGTATTTCTGAGCTGCCTATACGGCAGTGAAGGCGTTCATGATCGCCTCCAGGGCTATTCGTTGTTTCTGAGCTGCCTATGCGGCAGTGAAGCCGCTGCTGCATGCCGTGATGATTCGTCTTGCTTTCTGAGCTGCCTATGCGGCAGTGAAGTAGACACTCTGCTCGATAACCTTCCGTTTTCAAAGAAAAATATGTGTCACTAACAGTTTTACCCCTTTTTTTCATGATTTCTGTAAGTGGTTGATTTAAAAGGGTGCATTTTGGGTGAAAAAAAGAGGGTCATGATCAGCAACTAAACCCACACTCGCCGCCGCAAGCGTTCCTGGATTACCGAACAATCACAGCGACAGGCCTCTTGGCAATGTCGCCAGCACTGCGAGAAGCATGATCATCTGCAGTGTGCCTGTCGCGGGCAAGCCCCCTCCCACTGGGATCGGATCTAGCCGTGAGATGGCATCGCGGGCAATGAAGTCTCGTGGGAGGGGCCTTGGCCGCGACAGGGTTCAGACAGAATCTCCGGTTTTTAGCGACTCGTTGTGGAGGCGTTGATGGTGACATATCAACAGGTACGGCCATGTCGCATATCGTTTGAACACCTGTCTAAAACGGCCAGGAAGGACCCCTCTCTTGACCCTCTTTTTTTCGCCTCAGGTTCGTCCTTTAAAAATCAATGACTTACAAAGGTTGATGAAAAAAGGGGTAAAACGGCTTCAGGCGCATATTTTTCTTTGAAAACGGAGGGTTATCGAGCAGAGTGTCTACTTCACTGCCGCATAGGCAGCTCAGAAAGCACTTTCAGCGTGTGCTTGCAGAACTGATCGCTTCACTGCCGCATAGGCAGCTCAGAAAAATCACGCGCTCATGTGGCCTGTCCATCCAGTCTTCACTGCCGCATAGGCAGCTCAGAAAAGCTTGTCGCGACGACCGGCGTGCGCCAATACCTTCACTGCCGCATAGGCAGCTCAGAAACGCCAATTGCTGGTCGGGGTATTTTGTTTCACCTTCACTGCCGCATAGGCAGCTCAGAAACTTCACGTAGCGCTCTTCGTGTGATTCACCACCTTCACTGCCGCATAGGCAGCTCAGAAAAACGAGGATGGCAACGACGCCGGCTACCTGGTCTTCACTGCCGCATAGGCAGCTCAGAAATTGAAACTGGTGAGCGCGGAACAGGTAAAACTCTTCACTGCCGCATAGGCAGCTCAGAAATTGCAGCAATCCCCGCCTATCAGAGAAAGATGCTTCACTGCCGCATAGGCAGCTCAGAAAAGCAAAGGCGACCAACCTTACAGCCTGCGGAACTTCACTGCCGCATAGGCAGCTCAGAAATGGCACACCGGCAGCCGATGCAACAAGCTGAAACTTCACTGCCGCATAGGCAGCTCAGAAATGCCGAAGACAAAGGCATCGGCGGTGTGACCGCTTCACTGCCGCATAGGCAGCTCAGAAAATTGGCGGCGGATCGCCAAACGGATCCTCTTCCTTCACTGCCGCATAGGCAGCTCAGAAACAGCGATTCGGCAGTGGCGCAGATGGCCAAGGCTTCACTGCCGCATAGGCAGCTCAGAAAGTCATGGGCAGCCGGGCGGAACGCTACGCCGACTTCACTGCCGCATAGGCAGCTCAGAAAGCACGGCGCGCACACCGTATGCCCGTGAACCCACTTCACTGCCGCATAGGCAGCCCAGCAAACCGACTCAGGCACGCATCGCCAGTTGCTCTCACGGCCCTCTGACTGACTTGAAACACAGAGCCAATTCATTCGCGAAAGGCGTTTCAATACGGCTTTCCCGGATGAATCCGGTCCTACAGGCTTTGAGGGCCGTGATCAGCCAACCCTGCACAAACCTTCTAGACTTCCCACCGCCCATACGCGATAACACTCAACCCGACCCCAAACCCTGTAAGCCCACCATGACTCAGAGCAACTGGATCAATCTTGCTCAGGACCGCGACACCGGTATCGAGACGTTGCATGCCCATTTCCAGGGGAATGCTCATGTCTACGATCCGCATTGGCATGACAGTTATCTGGTGGGTGTCACGGAGCAGGGTGTGCAGCAGTTTCATTGTCGGCGGCAGCGTTATGCCTGTACGCCGGGGCAGGTGTTCATGCTGGAGCCGGGGGAGATTCATGATGGGGATGCGCCAAGTGCAGACGGCTTTACGTACCGGATGCTTTACCTCGACCCGGACTGGGTGGCCCGTGAGTTGCCCTCGCTGTTTGAAGACGCGCCAGATGGCTATCAACTGGGGTTCGCCAGCACTCTGGCAAGCGACCCGCGACTGACCAACGCCACTCTTTTTGCTTTTGCCGCGCTGCATGGGCAGGAAACGCGGTTGTTCCGGCAAAGCGCGCTCGATGGATTGCTGGAGCGGCTGACCGGCAATCTGCGCTGGCGGCTTCGGCAGAATCAGGACCCGCGTCTGCCACAGGTCGCCTTGCGCGCCCGTGACTATCTGCATGCCAACTTTCGACGCGATCTTGGCCTTGATGAACTGGCTCAGGTCTGCGGCGTGGATCGTTTTCGTCTGAGTCGTGCCTTCAAGTCGGCATTTGGCTTGCCACCCCATGCCTATCTTGTGCAACTGCGTCTGGCCCAGGCCCGAAGGATGCTGGCTGCCGGAGCGTTGCCCGTTCAGGTTGCCAGCGACCTGGGTTTTGCCGATCAGAGCCACCTGGGTCGATGGTTTCTGCGAGCCAACGGCATGACACCATCGGCCTATCGAAACCGCTGCACGGATCTTCCAGACTAAGGTCGCATACCGGGCGAGCATGAGCGCATCCCGCTTCTGGAGTTGTGCTCATGTTGTCCTTCCTGCTGTTTGCCTTTGTTTCCTCGATTACCCCAGGCCCGACCAATATTCTGGTCCTGAGCAACAGCGCCCGTTATGGCCTGCGCGCCAGCCTGCCGATCATTTTCGGTGGCTGCATGGGCGCAGCGGCACTGGTGCTGGTAGTCGGGACTGGCGTGGGACGTTCTCTGGTACAGATTCCCGGTGCTCAGACGCTGATGTCGGTTGTCGGTGTGGCGTGGTTGACCTGGCTGGCGTGGAAGATTTTCACCAGTGCCAGCACCATCGAGCAGGACGACAAACAGCAACGGCTCGGGTTTGTCGGCGCGGCAGGCCTGCAAGTGGTCAACCCCAAGACATGGATGATGGCGCTGGCGGTCGTCAGTGTCTTCAGCCAGGGCACGGTGGTCGATCTGGCGCTGGTGTTCTTCCTGGTATCGCTGCCCTGCATGGCGTGCTGGGCATTGCTGGGCCGTGGATCGGCGCGGCTGCTCAAGTCCGGGCAGGCCATGCAGCGGCTGAACCGTGGCATGGCGGTGTTGTTGCTGGTGTCGGCATGGGCCGGGTTCCTGCGTTGACGTCAGCCCTCACACCGCGCAACCGCCTCGATCTCAATCAGATACCCATGATGCAAAACCGGCACGGGCACCACCGCGCGTGCCGGGCGATGTTGGCCCAGGCAGCGGGCGTAGAGTTGATCGAACGCGGGCCAGTGTTCGATGCCGACGATATAGACGGTCACCTTCAGAAGATCATCTGCGCCACTGCCGGCCTTTTCGATAATCGCCAGCAGGTTATTCAGGGCAATGGCGGCCTGGACCTCGAAAGGCTCATCGACACTGTGGTTGCCATCGGCGCGTACCGGTAACTGGCCGGACACCCACAATAAGCCTTGATGACGCACGGCCTGTGAATAATGCCCGCCCGGTGCCGCAGCATTCGGGGTGTGGACCAGGTCGATCGGTTTACCAGCCATGCAGACGACTCCAGATGTGCGTTTCGCTATTGGCATCAAGGGCGTGGTAATGAGGAAATTGCGCACCCGTCGCGCAGGCATGGTTCGGCAGGATGCGCAGGCGGCTGCCTATCGGGAAGAGGGCGGTCAGGTCGCTGCCTGCTGATGCTTGCAGAGTCACTATGCCGTGCTCTTGGTTGGCGCTGTGCAGCAGGGTGCCGTCGATCCATTGGCCGTCTTCGCTGCACACCTGGCCATAGGCGAAATCCTGCTGCTGACGTTGCGTGCCACGGTCGCGGCTCATGGCCATCCAGCCCGAGTCGGTAATCACCCAGCCCTTGTCCAGTTGATGGCCGATGACCGTGGTCAGCACGCTCAAGGCCAGTTCATCGGCCTGGCACACGCCGACGTTATGCATCACCAGATCAAAGAACACATAGACCCCGGCACGCACTTCGGTGACGCCTTGCAGATCGGCAGCCGACAGCGCGGTGGGTGTCGAGCCTACACTCACCTGCGGGCACGGCAGCCCTGCCGCCCGAATCCGCTCGGCGGCGCTGACGCACTGATAACGCTCTTGCTCGGCCAACCGTTGCAGGGCTTGGGCGGTGTTCAGTTCATAGCTGGAGCCTGCATGAGTCATGACCCCGACGAGATGCATTCCGCCGTCATGCAGCACCTGCGCGACCTCGATCAGCACATCGTCGTCGCACTTGATTCCAGAGCGATGGCCATCGCTGTCGACTTCAATCCAGACGTCCAGCACCTCACCTCGCTCCTGGCCAAAAGCGACGATGGCCTGAGCTCCGGCAACGCTGTCGGTGATGATGCTCAGCTTGCAACCCTGACGTTTGAGCACCAGCGCTTGAGCTAACTTGCCGGGCACCATGGCGACCGCGTAGAGAATGTCAGTGATCCCGGCCGCAAAGCAGTGCGCGGCTTCTTTCAGGGTCGACACCGTGACACCACTGGCACCTGCTGCTATCTGCGCCTCGATCACCGGCAGGCACTTGCTGGTTTTGACATGGGGGCGCAGGCGAACGCCCAGGCCGTCCATGCGCTGCTGCATACGCTGGATATTGCGCTGCATTCTGGCCACATCAATGATCGCGGCAGGCGTTTCAAGAGTAGAGAGAGCGGTGGGCATGGTCGGTTCTCCAATGTCGACTGATGGCCTCACTCTACTGATCAACCGTAAATCCATGGTTAAATCGGCTGTCACTTATGATTAAGTAAAATTGAATGATCACCATCGAAGATCTGCGTCTGGCCGTGACCCTGGCGCGCTCCGAATCCCTGAGCGCAGCCGCCAGAACCCTCAATGTTTCACCTCCGGCGCTGTCCATGCGCTTGCGCAAGCTGGAGGCTTTGCTGGGTTCCAACCTGGCCAATCGGGATGCCCGACGCCTGAGCCTGACGGCGGAAGGCGAGCGTTTTGCCAGAGAAAGCGCAGCCTTGCTGGAGCGGCTGGAAGCACTGCCCGAGTCTTTCAAGCAGCCCGACGATCAGTTGAGCGGCACCCTGCGACTCGCTGCACCCTTCGGCTACGGTCGCCAACGCATCGCGCCACTGCTGGCCCGGTTTGCGAAGCTTCACCCAGGGCTGCGCCTGCACCTGGACCTGCGCGAAACCCCTTGGCCGGATCGGCACGACAGCGACGCCGTGATCCATATCGGCAGCATCAATGACAGCTCATGGGTTGCCCGCACGCTGGTGCAAAACGAGCGTTGGCTGTGTGCCAGCCCGCAATACCTGAAAACTTACGGTGTACCGCAGAGCCCGGCCGAACTGGCTAACCATCGTTGCATCTGCATTCGCGAGAACGAAGAAGACGTCACGCTCTGGCACCTGCGCAAACAGACCGCCCGGCATACGCTGCGTATCGAGCCTGCGATGCTCTGCAACGATGGCAGCGTTGCGCGCCGTTGGGCCGAGCAGGATCAAGGGCTGGTCCTGCGCTCCGAGTGGGATGTAAACGATGCCATCCAGAGCGGCGCCCTTGTTCGGGTGCTCGCGGACTGGTCGTTCGAGAGCGCGCCGATTCTTTTGCTGGTGCCCTCGCGCAAGCACCGCAGTGCGCGGATGCAGGCGCTGGTGGGGTTTCTTGAGGCGTCGTTGAAGTGAGAGCGATGGATTACTTTTAAAGATGAATGATGTCACGCCGATACCGCTGTAACTTCAATCACGGCTCGGCCCAACCTCGCAGGATGCGCAGAGCTTCCGTCATGGACGAACATCAATGAATCAAAGTGGTTACCTGTGTATGGCTTTCATGATCGCCGTGGGCTGCCTGAGCTTTTTTCTGCAACCCGAAGCCGCTGGCGTTTCATTCGCATTGATTGCGCTGTTTTCCTGTAGCTACTTCGTCTATTTCCTGATCAAGAACAACCTGCATCACGGCATCATCCGTGGCCTGCTGTTGTCAGTGCTGATCATGGCACTGGCTGTCATCCCGGTGATTGGCTGGATCGTGGTGATCGGTTTTGTGATCTACAACATCTCCAAAGCTGTGGATGGCCTGAAAAGCCTGATCCCGGATGTGCTCACCAGTGTGGTCATTTACGGCCTGCTGCTTGCCCGACTGGCCTTCGATATTCGTGACCCGCTGGCCATTGCCGTACTTGCCAGTGCTTATCTGGTGGCTGCGATCATCTATTGCCGAAGCCTCAATGGGCTTACCACCCGGAATGCGCTGTTCAAGATGAGCATCATGTGGCTCTCGATTCCCTTTGCGGCGCTGACCGTCATTTCCATCGTTTCAGCCCTGGGCAACCTGTTCCGTACCATCAGCTCCACCATCACCCGCACGGTTCTTACGCCTCAAGTGGTTTCTGCCCACATGCGTGGCGGCATTCAGATTGAGGAATACACCCGCACTATCAGCACCTCCGTCAACGAAACCGTCACGCGAGTCGTGCCAGGTGTGGGGGGCGTGGTGACAACGTCCATGGCCGGTGAAGTGGCGCAGAAAGTGAAAGACGAGAAGGGCGAGTAATATTACCCGGCCGTCAGTTCTTGGCTGACGGCCAGGTTCTGGATATCCAGGGCAGGTCAGAGAAGTTTCTTCTCTTCCTTGTCGACATGCTTGTCCGCCTTATGGCGTTCTTCATCGTCGTGCTTGGCACCTTTGTCGACTTCTTCGGCGTCATGTTTGACACCCTTTTCCACTTCACGGGCATCGTGCCGGACGCCTTTCTCCAGCTCGCTCTCGGCAAGGGCCGGAGCCGTGACGCTACCCAGCAATAGAGTTGCAGCGAATGTCGCCATCACCAGCTTCTTCATAGACTTCTCCATGTTATGAACGGCCGTCCCTTCATGGGGCGATCAGGTTCAACGATAGACCAGTCGAAAAGAGCGAGTGGGTATTCTGTCGGCGAGTTCAGCTATTGATGAAATCTGAAATCTCTAACGAAAGTTGCTGCGCATATTCTGGGTTATTGCGAAACCAGGCCGAAACAGCATGGTCGCATTCGGGCAGAACATGCTTTTTGAACTGATGGGGAAGCAGGTTCTTTTCAATGGCTTCGATCACTTCATAAGGAATCGCGCTATTGATGATGCGTTCTTGCGGCGTGCCCTGATCTATTGTCACTGTTCCCACCGATGTACCGACAACTTTGCCGAAAGCCGTGGATTCAAGACCATCGAACTCGCCGATTACCAGCATGAGTTCTCCCTCGAAATCGCGCAGGAACTCAAGCGACGATGAGTCGAGAAAGTTACAGGGGACCGAAATGGCACGTTTGAACGGCTCGCCAAACGGTTGTTGATACGCCGCATCTGCATACAGGGCAGGGCAAAACAGGACGACCTTCTTGACGCTGGCTCTGTGGGCTTCAGCCACTTTCAGGGCCAGTGCTCCGCCCATGCTGTGGCCGATCACGGTATTGAAACCTGTGCCCAGGCAATCGGCAAACCGCAAGGCTTCTTGCAGGTTATTGGCCAGGGAAGTGTCTGCTAACGGGATATCAGTTGTTGTGTTGTGCCCGGAAAGATTGAAACTCAAACTGGCAACGCCCGATGCCTGCAAAGGGTACAGAATGCCGTTCAGTTTGCTGTAATCCGAGCGGGCACCATGAATGGCCAGAACCTGCGGCATTGCATCTGGCGTCGCTGTGCTCGACAGGATTCGACCTTCAAGTTCATACCCCTCGAAGGCCTGTGAAAAATAACAGGCAGGACCCGCCGGCGTTTCATCAAACTGCAACCGGGACCGAAGTCGAGAATCGCGGGTTAACGCCGGCAGATTGATCATAACGAAGCCAGTGTGTGCATGAATGCAACGCGCAACGGGTTGGTTTCCACGCTCAAGAGTTTAATGGCCAGCGCGCAGCACACCACGACCAACATGGGTTTGATCAACTTTGGGCCAACCTTTACAGCGGCCCGCGCACCCAGTTGAGCGCCAATGAAGGCCGCCAGGGCCATGGCAATTGCTATCGGCCAGATAATCACGCCCTTGGTGATAAAGACCGACAGAGAACCCAGGTTGCAGGAAGCATTGGCCAGTTTGGTAAAACTCATTGCTCTCATCATTCCCAGGCCGCACAGCAGGACGAAACCCACAATAAAGAACGAACCGACACCAGGGCCAAATACACCGTCGTAAAAACCCAAGGCAGGCGCAACGGTAAATGAGAACAATAGAATACCGATTCTTTTGCGGCGATCTTCATTGCCGATCTTTGGCGAAAAAGCAAAATAAAGCGCAACCAGAATCAGCATGATCGGTACGCAGACTTCCAGATAGTGCTTGTCGATGGAGCTGACCAGTAACGCACCACTGGCACCGCCAATAAACCCGCATAACACCAGAAAACGACCTTCCCGCCATTCGATCATGCCCTTGCGAGCAAAGGTGACCGTTGCCGAAATGGTTGCCGAAGCCGCCTGGAACTTGTTTGTGGCAATTGCACTGATCGGGTCGACACCGGCCAGAAACAGTGCCGGCAATGTTATCAGCCCGCCGCCTCCGGCAATCGCATCAAAAAAACCGGCGCAAAAAGCCACGAGCGCCAACATGCCAATCAAATCCCAAGACATCACATTCCCTCATTACCCATACAGGCCAGCCATCTGCATGGCTGGCCGTTCAAGAATCTCGGCAAAACCGAGAGCAACGCAATCACCCACGCAGCAACAGCGGGTCCTCTGAAATAACGAGAGGGGAAGAGAACTTGGACATGCCAAAGATACGGACCAGTACCCGCCGGTTATCCTTGATGACATCCCGGCAATGCAAGGCCCGAATATTATTGATGATAATGGCCGACTCCTGAGTCAGTACGTACTCATACGGCGTGCTTTCTTTAATACCGTCGCAAAGAGCGGCGTAGGCTTTTTTCACGAAGGGCGAAGCGTTTTCATTGACTGAAAAACGATATGAATTGAAGCGGGCCGCAAAGCCGACTTTATTATCGAACTCCAGAATCGACACGCCTTTACCATCTTCACCTTTACCGCTGACAAAAGAGTCGCTGCGAGTGAACTGGAAACTGCCGGTCGTCAATGCCAGGCAATGGGTTACACCGATCTTGTCCAGCACAGGCGGGAGCGGGATGACGGTGGTCGGCTCCTGGCTCGGGTTCCAGAGGGCTGACAGTATCAGCGAGGACGGTGAAGGCGAATGCCCGTCCTGAGCGTTCACGGCACACCAGTAAGGTGCTTCGGTATGAGGCCCGAGCGCTAGGCCTGAATGGGAACTCAGTTCCTTTATCTCCGGCTCGGCCTCGATTTTAGTCAAGCCACCGCCTTTGAAGTTGGCGACCAGACGAACCAGTTTGCCTTCGTTGTCCATGTCATAGGCAAAGGAACTGTTATCCACAAGCTTCAACAGGATCTGATTACGTGCGGCCATGCACAGTACGTCGTCTCGATTCTCCAGTGCTTCCAGCTCCGGCAACTCATCGGGAGGGCTGACATCGCTGATCTTTTGCAAACCTTCAAATATCAGCAGCGAGATAAGACCATCGGAATAAGCACCCAGAAGTTCGCATTGCTCTTTCGACATCGAGAACTTCAACTCAGTGGCCGCCACAGAAGCCTTGGCCCTCGCGCCCGCGGCTTGCGGCCCGCCAATGGCCGCCAACTCTTGCGAGAATGTATGCAGCAGTTTGGACTGTTGGTCATCAAAACGGAAAGTTCTGACTTCCTGTTGAGCGATAGATACAACGGATTCGGCACTTTGTTTTATAGCTGTTGTCATGTGTGACATCCCTGTGGTGCTAAGCACCTTTTTTATTGTTTATAAGTACTGCTGGAACAACAACGGGTGAGGCAACGCATGACACAAAATGCATGGCCTCAGGCATAAGCGAATCAATGATGTTTTTGAAGTTAGCGCAACAAGGCAGCCCGCAGAGAAGCGCAAGGCATGGAGGATAGGAACGGGAGCGGCAATTTTTTGCGTTCTTGACGGCGCATACTCTGAAAACCTGGCTGACTGTTTTTATTTTAATTCTTGTAGCTGCTCTCGTATCCAGGCGCTGGCAGTACCCTGGATAGAGGCCTTTCAGAGTGGGTGGGAGTATTGAAACTTCCCGAGGCAGATAACGACCCACTGAAAAAGCGCGCAGAGATTAACATCAAAATAATGGCCGTCAAATTCTTTTACAATATTGTGCCTGTCATGCCATAAAAAACGCTTGATAAATATATAAACCACTTGGTCAGGTTTTTTAACACTTTGCCATTCGCAAACGATTGCATGAACGAATTCATTCGCGAAGAGGCATATATGCCGCTCTGAAAATACGCAGGAGCGCGCTTGCCCGCGACGGGGCAATGAAAAATGCATGGTTCAAAACGCAGGCAGTGCGAATATCAGCAGCGGTGCATTTCTGAGCTGCCTATGCGGCAGTGAAGAGTGTGCCCTGTCGCGGGCAAGCCCCCTCCCACTGGGATCGGATCTACCCGTGAGATGCATCGCGGGCAATGAATTTTCGTGGGAGGGGCCTTGGCTGCGACATATCAACAGGTACGGCTATGTCGCATAGTGTTTGAACACCTGTCTACAACGGCCAGGAATGAACCCTTTCTTGACCCTCTTTTTTTCGTCTCAGGTTCGTGCTTTAAAAATCAATGACTTACAAAACTTGATGAAAAA
Source organism: Pseudomonas sp. FG43 (assembly GCF_057809175.1). Taxonomy (NCBI): domain Bacteria; kingdom Pseudomonadati; phylum Pseudomonadota; class Gammaproteobacteria; order Pseudomonadales; family Pseudomonadaceae; genus Pseudomonas; species Pseudomonas sp. FG43. The sequence continues at coordinate 663 of NZ_JBMDJL010000020.1, read as the reverse complement.
AGGGGTAAAACGGCTTCAGGCGCATATTTTTCTTTGAAAACGGAGGGTTATCGAGCAAAGTGTCTACTTCACTGCCGTATAGGCAGCTCAGAAAAAGGCCGCACCAGCCGCCGACGAAGACGACCCCTTCACTGCCGTATAGGCAGCTCAGAAAAAGGCGCGGCCCCTGTCGATGATTGAGCGATCCTTCACTGCCGTATAGGCAGCTCAGAAATGCATTATCTGGCCGGATCGTGATGAAGCGGACTTCACTGCCGTATAGGCAGCTCAGAAAGGAACGGGGCGGAGGCTTTGCAGGGTTACAGACTTCACTGCCGTATAGGCAGCTCAGAAATTGGAGTGATAAGCCCACCATTCGCTGGTGGAGCTTCACTGCCGTATAGGCAGCTCAGAAAAACATGGAACCAGCACATCAGCGTGTAAAATGACTTCACTGCCGTATAGGCAGCTCAGAAAGAGCAGTATTCGCGGCAATTCACGAACTCAAGCTTCACTGCCGTATAGGCAGCTCAGAAATCGACGAAGTTGCCAAGCTGAACGGGGGTGCTCTTCACTGCCGTATAGGCAGCTCAGAAAATCATAGAATCGATGGTGGCCGCCGTAGAAGTCTTCACTGCCGTATAGGCAGCTCAGAAAGAGCAGTATTCGCGGCAATTCACGAAC